>NZ_JBFRFR010000014.1:0-110696 GCF_052114925.1 Bradyrhizobium sp. 2TAF36
GGGCCTCCGCCCCAGCCAACCATGCCCGCCGTACGTCACGCCATCGTCGATCTCATCCTTCGGCCGCCGTCTCAGCAGTGCCCATATTGCCGAAAGCAAATCCTTGAAAAACAGGGGCGCAAACACATTCTGCCAAAGTAGTGCTAGGGTGAATTTGCCCCAGATTTCCATTACCATCTGGTGGAAATGAATCACCATACGGCCTCTCACGATCCCGTTCTTGTGGCGCTGTCGATCCTGATCGCCGCGCTCGCCTCCTACACAGCGCTCGACCTCGCGACCCGGATGCGTGCCGCGTCCGGGCGGGCTCGTCCGGCTTGGCTTGCAGCCGCGGCGACGGCCATGGGCGGCGGCATTTGGTCCATGCATTTCGTCGGCATGCTGGCCTTCAGGCTGCCTGGGGTCGATATCTCCTACGATCCAATCCTCACCTTTCTATCGCTTGTCGTCCCCATCGTTGTCGCGGCCGCGGCCTTTGCCGCGGTCGGAAGACGCCCGCAGGCGCTCCTGGTGTCCGGCCTTGCGATGGGGCTCGCCATATCCGGCATGCACTATACGGGCATGGGCGCGATGAGAATGGCGGCATCCGTCGCGTACGATCCTCGGTGGGTCGTGCTCTCGGTCGTGATCGCGATGTGCGCTTCGGTCGTGGCGCTCTCGCTCGCCTTTCGCAAGACAAGTGCGACGCAGCGGCTGTTTGCAGGACTTGTCATGGGTCTCGCGATCTCCGGCATGCATTACGCAGCTATGGAAGGTGCCTCGTTCGAGCCTGCGAACACCATGGCGGGACACGCTGGACATTTCGTGGGTCGGGCGCCGCTGGCATTTCTGCTCGCCGGCGCCACCATCCTGATCCTGAGCTTCGGGATTGCCGCTGCCGTCTACGATCGGGCCTCGGCGGAGCGCGCCCAACGCGAGGCCAGCGCGCTGAGGCGAAGTGAAGAACGCTTTCGGCTCCTGGTGGAGGGCATCGCCGATCACGCCATGTTCATGATCGAGCCGAATGGGTCCGTGGGAAACTGGAATCTCGGCGCGCGCCGGCTGATGGATTATGGCGACTACATCGTCGGGACCAGCTACGCGATCCTTCATACCGACGAAGACCGCGCGTCCGGGGCGCCAGCACGTGCTCTCCTTGAGGCGGAGCGGTACGGCAAGTCAGCAGTGGAAGCCTGGCGCGTGCGCCGGGATGGCAGCCGTTTCTGGGCAGAGGCAACCCTGGTCGCGGTACGGAATGAAAGCGGCTTGATCACTGGGTTTGCCAAGATCGTGCGCGACATCAGCGAGAGGAGGCGGGCACAGGACGCGCTGGATCGGGCACGCGAAGCGCTGACGCTGTCGCAGAAAATGGAGGTCAGCTTACCGGCGGCGTGGCCCACGATTTTAACAACCTGCTCGCCGCCGTTCTGGGCAGCCTTGAGCTTCTGAAAAAACGCCTGCAAACAGACGATCCGAAGATACAGCGTCTCGTGGACAACGCGATGCAAGGCGCGCAGCGGGGCGCTCTGCTAACCCAGCGCTTGCTTGCCTTCGCTCGCAAACAGGATCTCAAGCCGGCTGTCGTCGATATCGCCGCACTGGTGCGGGGCATGGCGTCACTGCTGAAATTCGAGGCAGGCGTCCGTATCGACACACTCTTTCCGCTGGACCTGCCAAACGTAAAGATTGACGCCAACCAACTCGAACTGGCCATCCTCAATCTCGCCGTAAACGCGCGTGATGCGATGCCGGCCGGCGGCCTGATAACCATCTCCGCCCGAGACGAGCAGCACGAAGCTGGCGCTCCCCGCTACGTCGCGCTCTCGGTGAGCGACACCGGCTGCGGCATGGACGAGGAAACGCTGAAGCACGCTCAGGAGCCGTTCTTCACGACGAAGGGTATCGGCAAAGGCACCGGGCTCGGACTATCGATGGTTCACGGCCTCGCCGAGCAGTCCGGCGGCAGGCTCGTCTTGAAGAGCCGCCTTGGGGTGGGCACGACGGCCGAGATCTGGCTGCCGGTGGCCGAGGAGGAGGCCGCGCTGCCAGCACCGCGCGCGGAGTCCCCGGCACCCATGCTTCGGGCCGACCGCCGGCTTTCTGTGCTTCTGGTCGACGACGATCCTCTCGTGCTCGAGAATACGGCGGCAATGCTGGAGGATCTCGGGCATGCGGTGGTCGAGGCACGCTCGGGCGAAGAGGCATTGGATCTCCTCCGCCGCACGCAGACCATCGAACTCGTCGTCACCGACTTTGCGATGCCGGTCATGACCGGCCTGCAGCTTGCTGAAGCCGTGGTCGTGGAGCGTCCCGGTACGGTCATCCTCCTGAGCACCGGGTATGCGGAGCTTCCCATCGACGCGCGTTCCAATCTGCGCCGCCTGTCGAAGCCGTTCGATCAGGCTGCCCTTGAGAAGGCTATCGAGGGAGCGATGCGAGAGCGGGAGAGCGCGAGATCTGTCGTCGCCTGACGGTGTCGGGCTGACGGCCGCCGATCGGTGCCGCCAGCACATTTGCCTCCAGCTCCGCGACCAACCAATATGATTGCGTTGAGCCATTAGATCGTGCTTCGACCGGAGAGAATAACGGCGCTTCAGCGACGAGAGATTGCCGCTGTCCCGGTGAAAGCATGCCGGTGCTTGGCAACTGTGTTGCCGATTCGATAAAGGGCTAAATTCAAGTCGGCGTCGCGCGCGGATTCACAACCGTGTACCCCCTCAAAGAACGCGCGTGTATTCTTGTTGCGCGTCCACCTGAGTTGCCGTCGTACGCCATCCAGACGTCGCCCCCGATGTGCTGCTCGAGGACGAAAACGTGCCCGCGTCTTGCCGCGACCATTCCTGGTGCCGGCGACGTACGCGGAAATCTCAGCCAGTTTGCCGCGAGATTCAATTCCGGAACGATGCGACCAAACAGGCGCAGGGCTGCGGCACAACCGCAGAATGAGGAGGGGCAGCCCCCGGGGCGGCCGCCAACGATCCGAGTGCTGACGGGACTATCAGACGCCGCAATATTTGTATTGGCGACGACGGAGAGTTGTTTGGTTCGGTGTATCCGCAATGAGTCTCGCGCCTCTCTTCGCTGGTTCGGGATTTGCGCGTAGTTCGAGAAGTCGCATGGCATGGTGACGTTGCATTCAGAGGCGTGCTGCATGCGATAGGGTCGTGCATCGGAATTGAGCGAGGTGATCACAACGAGGCAGCACGCAGAAATAACTTGCTTGAACATCGCAGGCTCCGGGATTGATGGATCCTGCCCCGAGCAACGAGCAACTAACAAAGATTGGCTGAAATGGGTCAAAAGAGCGGCCCAATGCTGGATCAGGGGCCGGCTATACTTCTGGAGTAACTCAAAACGCGTCGTTGAAGAGCGCCTTCTGCCGCGAGTGGGGCCGTGAACGCTGCGCCCGCTTCACGTGTCGATCATGGCCACGTAGTCCACGTGAAGAGTAATTGGTCCCTTCGATCCGTCCAGAATGACGCGGAGGCTCTTCGGATAGTATCCGGCCCCAACCACGGTCCCGGTCTTTCCAGATAAGCGAGGACCGGCTGCCGGCTTTACCTGAATTCGTGAACCCGGCGGAAACTTGAGGTTCGTTTGGGCCGACCCTGAGATGACGTCCTCGGCAGCAAATGAGCTGATTCTACTCGAAAAATCGCCAGCGCGCGGCACAGCGAACGGGTGGGACAAATTCGATTCGCGCGCGCTATCAAAAAGAGCTCTCCAGCCACGGCGCTAGAGGCAAGGCATGCCGGCACCTAATGCTTCCGCAATTTTCGTCGCCAGGAACTGCGGCTGCTGGTTGAGCTGGTGCGGGCCGTGCTTGTATTTGCGCGTCCAGATAGAAGCAGCGTCGGGATCTGCGATGTATCGGCAAACGGCTCGTCCCGGATGGCCAGGCTCCTGCGGCGACCAGGAATATTGGTCGCCGATGCTTTCTAGCTGAGTCGCAACGCGCATCATTTGAATGCAGGAGACGTCTCGAAATGTTGCGGATGCACGGGCAGGCTCTGATCCTCTCGATCGATAGATCAGTCCGGCGCGGCTAGCTGGGCGGCGCGTACAGGGGCCGCCCGGGATTTGTTGAGGGCGTGATGGGCGTCAGGCCGATCGGCCAGGCTAGTCCGGCTCTGAGGCGTCGATTTCGTGACGTCCGCGGTCGCTTGACACGAGGCTGAGCGTAGGTTCCCGATCGATTGACAACGGCAGCGCGTGACCATTCGAGACCCGCACCAGTGATCCGTTGTTCATTCCCCAAATTGCGGCCTGCGTCCTGTTCTGGACCCGTATCTTGCGCAGGATCGCCTTGACGTGAACCTTCACGGTCGCCTCGGCAATATCGATCTTTCGYGCAATGCACTTGTTGGAATTGCCCTCGATCAGATAGGAGAGAATCGCCCGCTCTCGCGGTGACAGATGAGGTGCTATCCGTTCTTCGGCCGCAACGAGGAGATTTGATCGCTCTTCGATCGCTGGCTGAAGCTGAGGCTCGCGATCGAAACCGCTATCGAGCACGAATGACAGGAAAGCCGGTGGAAACACCGTCTCGCCCATCGTCACGAGTTCGATGGACTTGATGAAAGCGTCGCATGAATTGACGTCGACGAAGTAGCCGCTGGCGCCGGCCTTGTAGGCCGCGATCAACTCATCCGGCCGGTAGTGGTCCGAAACGATCGCGACGCGCGCGTCCGGATAGTGCTCTCTTACAAACCCGATGTGCTTCATGGCTGCATCGAATTCGCCGGTGCTGTGGATAATCACAAACAGGAGCTGCTGATGTGCCTGGAGTGTGCTTGTAACTTCATCGGTGCTCGAGGCCGAGACCGCAATTTGAAAATCTGCCGCATGCAGTATTTGAGAAATTCCCTCTCGCAGCAAAATATTTCGTCCGATCAAAACAACTTTGCAGGATTGCCGCCTCCTCATCTTACCCTCCGCAACCAACGCAATGACACAACTTGAATGGAAACACGCAGGAAAAGGAACAAAGCGTCTCATGGCCCGGTTTTTCTGATTTACAGAAGCCGGGCGCCGTTTAGTTAATAATTACTGAAGGTTAGATTCGATCTTTCGATTTTGCCTATATACCTTTGGTTATAGGCCGATGGGTCCTCAAGCTGTTGGTGAACGGCCGTCAGAGATTGACTTGGGGGCGAAAGAGAATACTGATTCAACCTTTGAATGTTCGCCCTGAGCGGGTGAATCCGTTCGCGAAAGCCTTGCTCCATCGCGATGCTTTCGAACTTGCCAAGTGGCAAGACTGCTCTCCAGCGGTTGTGAGCCGTGACCACCGGGTTCATACGGCCCTTTGATCCGGCGAACTTGATGTATATTGCGATCACAGACTCGTGCGGTTATTTGCCTCATAGGTCCGCTACGCCAAATGATACTTTAGGGAATTGCTCGAAGTTTATTTGTTGGTGATCAATTGATGTTGGAGCGGCAAGGGCGGGGGCCTGTAGCTTCAATCGCGGGAATTTTGGGGGCGGCAGGTTAGGGAGCGCCCGATGCGTCGTGCGACTGTAGTGATTGCAGACCGACACCCAATGGTTTTGCAGGGTCTCGCAAGTGTTCTCGGTTCAGAATCCGATTTTGAGGTCGTTGCATCCTGCGGCGATGCTGCGAGTTGCATCCAGGCAATTTTGACGCTTGCGCCCGACATAGCGATCATGGATGCGGCAATGCCGGAGCTGACCGCGCTGATGAACAATTCGCTCAGCCATTCGGACAGCCGACCAACGCGGTTTGTGTTCTTCGCGCCCAGCGAGGACTATGATCTTGTGTTGGCGGGCGCCCCCGCCGGGTACAGTGTCCTTCTCAAGGAGATGACAGGCCAAGCCGTGGTGCAAGGCTTGCGAGACATTGCCAACGGTCAGACCGTTGTTCCGTTATCACCCACCGATCAGGCCGCGCCTCGCGAGCACAGTCCGAATCCGGAAAGTGCGCTCGCGGTGCTCACCGAGCGCGAGCGGCAGATCATGCGCCTGGTCTCTCGTGGCCTGTCCAACAAGGAAATCGGCCGCCGGCTCAACATTGCGGACGGCACCATCAAGGTTCACCTCCACAACATTTTCCAGAAGCTTGAAATCGGGAATCGCACTGCGCTTGCGGCCCTCGCCATCTCGCAGGATGACCGCGCCAATTCGGCGCAGGACAAACCGGCGCATGCTGGATCGGATCCGGTGCCCGGGGAACGCTAAGACATCATCTCGCACTGTTTGCAGTGCGATATGCGGGCATTTCGCCGAAGCCCAGCCGAGCGACTATTGCACCTTCAGATTGCGCAAGCGCCGGCAAAGCTGCGTTTTCGGTCTCTTATCCCTCGATGGAGAACTGAAGAACGAACAGCGACCGGCCGCCAAGCTCGGGGCTGTCGCTGACTTCCACCTGCCAGGAAATGTAATGCAGGAGTGGGTCCATCACGTCGTGCTTGAGGATCTCGCCGCTCAGTTCGATCGCAGTGGTCCGTGCCGCGGAAATGTCGGGGAGATCAAGTCCGACATCGTCGAGCACTGAATGACCGTCGTGGATATGAAAGAAATACCGCGGCATGGATGTCTCCGGACAACGCGAACATTCCGATGACTGCAGCGAGCCCCCCGCATCACGGTCAAGATTTCGCATCGCAGGGGCGCGCATAGCAAGCGGCTATTCTAGGAGGGCTCAATCATCATTGATGGGTACCCCGACGTTGATCTCTATGATCACGAATTCAGAATGAACAATTGCTTCTCGAGGACTACGATGATGTTGCGTCGACGGAGCCCACTTCGGCGCAGCGTTGCGGCCCCGGCCCTGCGAATCCCCAATGCCCCCGCCGGGGCCGCGCTCTTTTCTTCGCAAGTCCCGCCTGGTCGTCCATCACCGCCGCGCAGAAGTTGCAACCGATACTCCGATCGATCGGGAGCGGACGGTTTGACCCTTGGGGAGATGATCTCGAAAAATCATATCCGGTAGTAGTCGCGATACCAGCGGACGAAATTGGATATGCCGGTTTCGATAGGGGTGGAGGGCGAAAAGCCGGTATCGCGCATGAGATCGCCAACGTCGGCAAACGTTTCCGGAACATCCCCAGGCTGCATTGGCAGCATTTCCTTCGCCGTGGTTCGTCCCAGCTCTTTCTCGATCAATTCGAGGACGTGCATCAGCGCTTCCGGGCGGTTATTGCCTACATTGTAGAGCTTGGCCGGTGCGCCCGCCGCATCGGCGTTGTCCTCCGGAGCGCGCTCGATCAGCCGCGAGATGACGCGCGTGACGTCGTCGACATAGGTGAAGTCGCGCCGCATCTTGCCATGGTTGAAGAGCTTGATCGGCTTGCCTTTAACGATCGCGTCGGCGAACAGGAATATCGCCATGTCGGGCCGGCCCCACGGGCCGTAGATCGTAAAGAATCGTAAGCCGGTGACCGGGAGCCGGTACAGGTGGCTGTAAGAATGGGCCATCAGCTCGTTGGCTTTCTTCGTCGCGGCATAGAAGCTGACGGGGTGGTCGGCCCTATGCCGGGTCGAAAATGGCAACTCGGCATTGGCGCCGTACACGGACGATGACGATGCGTAGATCAAATGACCACAGGCGTTATGCCTGCAGCCTTCGAGGACGTTGAGGAACCCCTCAAGATTGGCGTCGACATAAGCGTGCGGCTGATCGATCGAATGCCGGACGCCGGCCTGAGCGGCCAAATGGACCACTCTCGCAAAACGATGTTTTGCGAACAACTCGGCCATCGTCGACCGATGTCCAAGATCGATCTGCACGAAGGAAAAACGCGGATCGCGGCGCAGAATATCGAGACGCGCGCGCTTCAAGGCGGGATCGTAGTAGCTGTTGATGTTGTCCAATCCGACGCCCCGGCGTCCCTCGTCGAGCAGCCGACGGGCGACATGAAAACCGATGAAGCCAGCAGCTCCGGTCACCAGAACGTCGTCGGCAACTTGTTCTGAGCGAGATGACATTCGCTGTCCAAGTTAGATGGAGTTTCGAACGGCGAAGAAGGTGCCATCGATCGCAGAAAGTTAACTCTCAATCGCGCCGCATCTCGATTGCGCAAATGAGCACACCTGACGATGGCGGCGGAGCCGAGCTGCCAGCAGCCGTTCGAACGGACTACTCCGCGCATCCCCGCCACTGTCTCAAATTCCAGGGGCGTAGCGTATGTAATGTCCGAGCGAACCCCGTCATCATCCATTTGCATGAAGATGAAGCCAGGCAAACCTGCAGAGATGTTTCGGCGGCGGGCTTGCCCGACGTGGCCGTCGGCTTGGAGTACGCGCTGTCGAACGATCGACGTCGGTGACTTGAGCGCAAACGGCGTGGTCAGGGGTGCTTGCGATGAAGATGGTCCGTGTTGATGCTCTCGGCGCGAATGTATCGAGCATCGGTTTCGGCTGCGCGTCGCTCGGGGGGCGCGTTGGGGCTCGCAGGGGGATCGAGGGGCTCGAGCGCGCATACGACGCCGGAATAACCTGGTACGACGTGGCGCCTTCGTATGGCGATGGGATGGCCGAGTCTATTTTGGGCCAGTTCGTATCCAGCAAGCGCGGCAGCGTCCATATCTGCACAAAGGTCGGGATGCGCCCGCGTGATACCTCCGCCGTTAAGCGGATCCTGAAGCCGATCGCGCGCGCCGCTCTTGCGGTGTTTCCCGGGATCCAACCGCGCCTCTCCGCAATGAAATCGAAGCCCTTCAAAGTGCCGCTATCGGCCGAGCTGATCAGGACGAGCATCGAGGACAGCTTGAGGCGACTCCGCACGGATTATGTAGATGTGCTTGCTCTCCACCGTCCCACCCGCGAAGAGGTCGTTCGCGAAGACATCATTCGAGCGGTCGAGCGCATCGTCCAGGACGGGAAGGCCCGCGCCATTTCGATTGCGGGCAATAACGAGGGCGGAATTGACGACCTCCATGAATCGCTACCATACCGGCTGATACAGATAGCGAATAATCCGCTCGAGCCGAATCTTCAGAGATCGACGGAGATTGCGCGGCGCAGGACGCTTGTCACGTATGGATCATTTTCGAGCGTCGATCCGCTTGTCGCGAGGCTGGGATCGGAGAAGGAAATACTGAACGGCCTTTACGAGATGGGATACCGGGGCGACCTCACCGAGATCGCCGCTGCCTTCGCCGTGGATTATGCGCTGGCAACGAACTCGGCAGGAGTCTCACTGTTTTCGATGTTTCGGAAAGAGCATCTCGCGTTCAATCTGCGCCGGTCAGCGCAAATCCCGGCGCTTCATCTGCTCAATCGCATCGTCGCCGAGCTCTCGAACGGGCCGCGGCAAACCGAACGATTGGTCAAGCGTGTGCCGGTGTAGCGATCAAGTGCAGAGCCAATGGGCATGAGGTCTACTCCGTCATCATCATACAATCGGCGGCCGCGTGTGTTAGAATTCACGTCCCACGATACTACTCGCCAATCTTGTCGACGATGTTCGACAGGCGCGCGGGCGGCCGGGAGGCGGCTAGCTTGAGCGTCTCGCTGAAGCATGCGCAGCAGGTCAGGCCGAAGGTGAGGGGGCCAGGCCGCTGCCGTCGCATTAAGGAGGTTGCCCCAATCGGGGTTGCGCCGGGCGGCGCGCTTCGTGGGGTCGTTGGTAGATGCTCGGAGAGAGGCCATGTGCGGAATTGTTGGTGTCGTCGGGCGGGGTCCTGCTTCTGCTCTCCTTTTGGATGCGCTGAAGCGGCTTGAATATCGCGGATATGACTCGGCCGGTATTGCCACTCTCGAGGACGGTTCGCTGACGCGACGTCGTGCGGTCGGAAAGCTCGTGAACCTCAAGATTCGGCTCGACTCGGAGCCGCTTGCCGGGCGGATTGGAATTGGTCACACGCGCTGGGCGACGCACGGCCGTCCCGATGAGACGAATGCGCATCCTCACATGGTTGACGGTGTGGCGATCGTGCACAATGGGATCATCGAAAACCACCGCGAATTGCGCAATGACCTCAAAGCGGCCGGTGCACATTTTGCGACCGAAACCGACTCCGAAGTGGTCGCGCATCTCGTTAGCCGCGAGCGGAAGAACGGATACGAGCCGGTCGCAGCGGTGCGTAAGGTGCTCCCGCGCTTGAGCGGAACGTTCGCGCTCGCCTTCCTGTTCGAGGGGCACGACAATCTCCTGATCGGTGCCCGAAAGGGCTCGCCGCTTGCTGTCGGCTACGGTTGCGGCGAAATGTTCCTGGGGTCGGATGCGATGGCGCTCGCGCCTCTGACGGACATTGTCGCCTACCTTGAGGACGGCGACCTCGCCGTCGTGACCCGGGAGCAGATCGAGTTTATCGACGTGAACGGCGCGCGCCTGCGCCGTACGTCGGCCAAAATCGCTGGTGCTGCTGTGATTGTTCACAAGGGCGAGCATCGCCACTTCATGGCGAAGGAGATTCACGAACAGCCGAAGGTGGTTGGGCAGACGCTTGCGCAATATATCGCGCCCGACGGGAGGATCAGGTTGCCGGCAGGCGTGGACGTGGACTTCGGGACAGTCGATCGCGTGTCGATTGTAGCTTGCGGGACCTCCTTCTACGCCGGTCTGATTGCGAAGTACTGGTTCGAGCGCTACGCCAAGCTCCCGGTCGAGATCGATATTGCTTCGGAGTTCCGCTATCGCGATGTTCCGTTTGGCGCGGGCAATCTGGCGATTTTCGTGTCGCAATCTGGGGAAACGGCCGACACGCTCGCTTCGTTGGAGTTCGCCAAGACCCACGGCCAGCGTATTCTCTCTGTCGTCAACGTGCAAACCTCGACGATGGCTCGTTCAAGCCACATCGTAATGCCCACATTGGCCGGTCCGGAAATAGGGGTCGCATCGACAAAGGCGTTCACCTGTCAGCTGGCAATCTTGCTCTGCATTGCAATCGCTGCCGGTCGCAGTCGCGGTGTGGTCTCGGCCGAAGACGAGCGCTCACTCGTCAGGGCCCTTGCCGAGATTCCAGACTATATGGCCCGCGCGCTCGAACTGGAGCCGAAAGTCCATGAGCTCGCGCGTGAGATCGCCAGGGCCAGAGACGCCCTGTTCATCGGCCGGGGCACCAATTATCCGCTCGCATTGGAGGGGGCCCTCAAGCTCAAGGAGGTCACTTACATTCACGCAGAGGGCTATGCGGCCGGTGAGCTCAAACATGGACCGATCGCGCTGATCGACAAGGGCCTGCCGGTCATCGTCATTGCGCCGTACGACGCGACGTTCGAAAAGACCATGTCGAACATGCAGGAGGTGATCGCCCGTGGGGGCCGCATCATCCTCTTGACCGACGAGAGAGGTGCTTCACTCGCCGCGTCCAGTGGTTGCTCGGTTCTGTCCTTACCGGATATGCCCCCGATCGTGGCGCCGCTGGCTCTCGCGGTGCCGCTACAGCTCCTTGCCTATCACAGTGCCGCGATTATGGGGACCGACGTGGACCAGCCGCGGAATCTCGCGAAGTCCGTGACCGTCGAATAGTCGGTCCGGTCGCGCCACTTCCGCTTCAGAAAGAGGTGCTGTCGAAAGCAGGATGCTGGTCTGACAGACCGGGACGCTCCGAAATGGGTGCCTCTTTCGACCAATCCGCGTTCTCGGCGGCTCGGGGTAAAATCTAGTGGCCTTCGGGCCCAGGTTAAGCACCGACGTTCGCAGGGCAGGCGGCCCCGCTATATTGTAACCGCGTTGGCGGGGCCGCTGCTGCCAAGAAACGAGCTAGGACTTAGGGGGCCGCTTCCATCCGGCGAAGCGAGTGGGGTTTCCCGGGGCGGTGCGGTTCGGACTTGAGATACGCAACTCCTCAGAACCAGCCGCCTTGCGCGCGCTCCGCAGCGGGATCCTCGCAGACTCTTCGGCATCAGGCGGCAAGGGCAGCCCGTTCAGGGAGTAGTCCTTTCGGGTTATTGGAAGACCGTTCCGCTTCGAGATAGCTTCAGACAAGCCCGTCCGGTCGACGAGCTCGTTTGGCATGCTACGTGCGCTTCGCGAGGGATCATGTCGGTTTTGACGGGAACGGCCGGCGCGGACATTCGACGCGGTGATATGATCAAAGTCATCAAAGGGAGGCTGTTCCCGGCGCTCCTTTACGAGCAACATGAGGGCGGCGCCGCCGAAGATATTCCCGAGGGCGCCCGTGCCTATTGCCTCAAAGACAAAGTCTGGCGAACGATGCCTCCGGGCTTCCGCCCCTCCTAGACTTGTTGGCAAACCAGCATCGCAAAATGGCCGAGCGAGGCTCGGCCAAGTCGTGAGCGGGGCGGCGCCGCAACCTCCGCGGTCGGTCTGGACTGACGGCGGAGCGCTGTGTGTGCTGACTAGCTGCAGCTCAGCGGCAACGGCTGGTCGGGGTGCAACTCGTACCAATCGTAGCAATCTGGATAGGCGCCGTAGAATCCGTATCCGGGTCGATCGCGACCAAAGCGGTGAAACGCATGTTGGCGCAGGCTGATGCCGCCGTTGCCGGCATGACCGCCGAATCCGAGATGTTCGCCGCCAAAGCCTCCATCACGCGCCATGCCACCGAAATGCGCGCCGCCGCCGCCGAAGCCCATATGTCCGCCGCCAAAGCCACCACCGCCAAAACTGGCGTGGCCGCCGCCGCCAAAGCCACCACCGTGGCCACCGCCGCCGCCACCGCCGTGCGCCTCGGCCGCGCCGATGGCCAGGGTCGAGGCAAGCGCCGCCGTTGCTAAAATCATGATTGCTCGTTTCATGGGACACTCCTTTCGTGTCGATCTGCCTGGTCATCCATGCAGTCCGCTTCCGCGTCGTGCCGTCGCCAAAAGCTCCTGATGACAAGGCTCGTGATGAAAGGAGAGGTAGGAGCGATGCGCGGCAATCCCACTAAATTCGACTTCAGGAACGAGGCGCACCGGTAGGGAAGTTGACCCTGCCGCGGGGGCCGCGGCTCACAGAAGGGGGCGGGCTGAACGTTCCAGCCCGCCCCCGTCGTTCGATGAGGAACGGCCGACCGAGGCGCCCGGCCGGCCAAGGAAATGCCGCAATCAGAAGCTGCCCGTGCCGGGCTCGCAAGGCACGTTGTTGCCGGTCCACGGCGCCGTCGCGAAAGCGCCGACGCGCGGCGCGGGAACGCAGACGCGGCCTCCCTGCTGATAGAAGGGCGCGTCCGACGCGGCCGTATCGGTTGTCATCGCGGGCTGTCGCATGACGGAATGGTGCTCGCGCGCCATGACGGGTCCCCCGAGCAAGGCGGCTGCAATCAATCCCGTCGACAAGAGTTTGAGAGTGGTCATTTCGGCTTCTCCTTTGATGACATCAGGCCGACCAAGCGGCTCACCATCAACGTATGGACGGCCGGGCGTCATCCAAATGCACGAATTGCTCACCGGATTTCAACGGCCTGTGAGCCGGCGCGGCGCTGCAAGCACGATCGTGCGAATGCGCAACATCCGTTGCCTTGAGAGTAACGGGGAGCGCATCGCAGGCATATGTTCATGAAAGCGCAGTTCAGAATGGAGGCGGAAGATGATCATGACGACAGCGAGACGTATGGCCATCGCGCTGGCCCTGTTGGCGACGGGCTCGGCGCGCTTCCTGAATCGCTATTTAGTGGTGCCCCATGCTCCGCAGGACTATCTCGTCAGACAACGAGTGGCCTATGGCAGGCTGGCGCGGCGCCGCGCGTCCAGAGCGGGCGGGCATTGAACATGACGCTCCGGACCGCCGAGCCCGTGCTCCCGCGCCGCAGGCCGAAGCGCCTCGCAGAACGTGGGAGCAGGATCATGACGCGGATTCTTCTGATCGAAGATGATGCCGAAACCGCCGAGGTGATCGTCGCCGAACTCGCCGATCGCGGTTTTGAGGTCCAATGGGCCCCTGACGGCGTCGACGGTCTCGATCGGGCGCGCGCGGCGTGTCCGGATGCCATGATCGTCGATCGCATGCTGCCCGGAATGGACGGACTGACCGTGATCGAGGCCTTGCGCAAGGATCGGGTCGGGACGCCGGTGCTGGTTCTGAGTGCGCTCGGCGCCGTCGACGATCGGGTCCGCGGATTGCGCATGGGGGGAGACGACTATCTCACCAAGCCGTTCGCCATCATCGAGCTCGTCGCGCGCATAGAGGCATTGCTGCGCCGTCCGATGGACAGCCGCGAGACCACGTTGCATGTCGGGCCGCTGGAGCTCGACCTGATCGAGCGGACCGCGCGACGGGACGAGCGCGAGATCGATCTGTTGCCGCGCGAGTTCCGCCTGCTCGAATACATGATGCGCCGGAGCGATCAGTTGCTCACGCGCGCGATGCTGCTCGAAGAGGTCTGGAACTACAAGTTCGTTCCGGCAACGACGAATCTGATCGACGTGCATATGGGCCGGCTGCGCCACAAGGTCGATGGTCCCGGCGATACGCAGCTCATCCACAATGTTCGCGGCTCCGGCTTCATTCTGCGTTCGCGCGCATAGAGACGCGAAACCCAGGGGCTCGCGGAGCACATCTCGGACGAAGAGTGCCGGTTCGATGCGCCAAATTCAGTTCATCCGTTCGAACACGTTCCTCTGGGCCCTGGCGGTGGCGGCCGCATTTGCGCTGTTCGTAGTTGGGCTGTTCGCGTTCACCTATTGGAAGCTCGACGACTATCTGATCGCGCGATCCGACCGCATGATCATGACCCGGATCAATTTCATCGCCGATTTGCCGTCGGGGCGCCGCATTGGAGCGATCTCCGATCATCTCGAGCAGGATTCCAGGGGCGTGCAGTACGCGGGACTTTTCAATGCTGCCGGCACCCGGCTTGCCGGCAACATCGACAGCTTGCCGCGCGCACTCGATCTCGGCGGAGCGGCGCAGGGTGTGCGGCTCGACCTCATTGAGAAATCGGCGGTCCACGGACCGGTCATCAGGGTCGTGGGCAGGCGTCTTGAGAACGGCGATGTCCTGGTGATGGGACGGAATGTCGATGAGACGCGCGAAATCTCAAGTGTCGTGGGGCAGGCACTCGCGCTCGGCCTGCTGCCGGCGTTCTGCCTCTGTCTGCTGGCCGGAGCGTGGCTGAGTGTTCGCGCGCAGAGACGCGTGGAGGAGGTGAACCAGCGGGTGCAGCGGATCGTGGCCGGGGAGTTGCGCGAGCGGCTTCCGGAGGACAATTCCGACGATCCGTTCGCGCGACTGGCCAGGATCGTCAACGGCATGCTCGCCGAGATGGAGACCATGATCAACGCGCTTGCCGGTGTCGGCAACGATATCGCCCATGATCTCAGGACGCCGCTCACGCGCGCACGCCTGGCGCTGGAGCGCGGCCGAACGCATGCGACCACCCTGGAGCAGCTCCAGGAGGTCACGGACAAGGCAATGGCCGGAATCGACCAGTCGCTCGCGATCGTCACCGCCTTGCTGCGCCTCACCGAGATCGAGAACAGCCGCCGCACCGCCGGTTTCGGTAACGTTGCGCTCGACGAGATCCTGCGCGAGGTGTGCGACGTCTATGAGCCCATCGCCGAAGACAAGGGCATCGGGCTTGGCGTCGTCATCGATCGCAATGTGCAGGTGTGGGGCGATCGGGACCTGTTGTTCGAAGCGATGGCAAATCTCGTGGACAATGCCGTCAAGTTCACGCCGCCCGGCGGCCAGGTGAGGCTCGAACTGGTGTCGGAAGACGACACGGCGCTCGTGCGCGTAAGTGACACCGGACCCGGCATCAGCACGCAGGAGCGCGAAGCGGTGCTGCGGCGATTCTATCGTTCCGACAAGATGCGCAATACGCCGGGGGTCGGGCTGGGACTGAGCCTGGTGGCTGCCATCGTCAAGCTGCATGGCTTTCGATTGATCATCGGTCCGGCTCCCGGCGGGCGGATCGAGATCCTTGCCTGGACCGGGAGGGCGAGCAAAGCCGCCGCATGCCGGTCCCGGACCCCAACTCTCGCAACCGTCAATCAGATGTGATGCCCCTCATGATGCGCGATGTTCACGATGCCAGGACATGCCGAATGTCTGAAGGCGAATTCAGGTTTGTTACGCTCAATTCAGTGGCCTCCTCCTTCGGAGGCTTCCTAGAGTCCGCTTGCCGGTTTCGTATGTGGGAGTGACAGATGCAGAGCCACGAAGTCGCGAGGAATGGTGCCATGGCTGTCGCGGCCGGAGCCCCATCGCTCCCCTTTCTCAGCGCCTATTCCGCCGCCATCAAGCGCTATGAACTGCTTGAGCCCGGTCACGAGCAGCAGCTTGCGCGCCGCTGGCAGGAGACGCGGGACCGCGGTGCCGTGAACGCGCTCGTCACGAGCCATCTCCGGCTCGCAGCCAAGGTGGCGCGCGGCTACAAGGGGTACGGTCTGCCCTTGGCCGATGTGATTGCGGWGGCAAATCTCGGCCTCGTCATCGCGGCGTCACGCTTCGAACCCGGCCGCGGTGCGCGGTTCTCCACCTATGCGGTTTGGTGGATCAAGGCCTCGGTTCACGAATACATCCTGCGCTCCTGGTCTCTGGTCAGGATCGGCACGACGGCAGCGCAGAAGAAGCTGTTCTTCAAGCTCCGTAGCGAGATGAGGAAAGCCGCGGGCGGCGCGATGGCGGCGCTCACGCCCGATGTCGCCGAGACGATCGCGGAAAGGCTCGACGTCACGGCGCGTGAGGTGATCGAGATGGATTCCCGCCTGAACGGTGACATGTCGCTGAACGCGCGCGTTGGCGACGACGAGCAGGGAACCGAATGGGAAGCGTTGCTGGTCGATCAGGCGATCGACGCGGAGACGGTGCTCGCCGATCATGAGCAGACGGAGCGCCGTACCAACGCCTTGCGCGTTGCGCTGGGCATGCTCACGGCGCGCGAGCGTCATATTCTGGAGGCAAGGCGGCTGGCGGAATGCCCGGTTACGCTGGACCAACTCGGCTTCGAGCTTTCGATCTCCAGCGAGCGGGTTCGGCAGATCGAGATCCGCGCCTTTGCCAAGGTCAGGCGAGCCGCAATTCTTGCCGCGCAGGATGCGGCGCGCAAGCGCCCCGACGGCGCCTCGGGCTCACGACCGCGGGAGCTCACCGCTCCATGAGCGATCGAGAAGCGGTGATGCCGGTACGAATGATGTCTGTCCTGCCACGGAGCATCTGAATTCGTTTTCATTTGAACGGATGCTCTCCCGTCCTCATCTGTTCAATGATCCCGCGCAACTTGCTTCAGGCAGAACCACCATGGGAATTGTTCGCTTCGCGCTACGGTTTCCGCACACGTTCTATGTGCTTGCGGCACTGATCCTGTTTCTCGGCGGCATCGCGATCTGGTCGATGCCGACGGACATTTTTCCGGAGATCCGCATTCCCGTCGTCACGGTGGTGTGGAGCTACACCGGCCTGTCTACGCCCGAGATGGAGCAGCGGGTCAGCACCTACAGCCAGTATTCGATCAGCGCCAATGTCAGCGGCATCAAGAACATCGAGGCGCAAACTCTCAACGGCCTGTCGGTTCAGAAGATCTACTTCCAGCCGGACGTGAATCTCGACCTCGCAATCTCGCAGATCGTCTCGGCAACCAACGCCATCCGCGCTCTGATGCCGCCGGGCATTCAGCCGCCAATCATCGTGCAGTTCAATGCATCGAGCGTGCCGGTGCTGCAGCTCAGCCTCGAGTCCAATAGTCTGAACGAGCAGCAATTATACGATTTCGGTATCTACCGTATCCGGCAGCAATTGGCGCCTGTTCCGGGCGTGACGCTGCCCACGCCTGCCGGCGGCAAGTACCGCCAGATCATGGTCGACATCGATCCGAACAAGCTCCTGTCGCGCGGATTGACGCCGCTCGACATCGTCAATGCGGTGAACACCCAAAATCTGACGCTGCCCACCGGGACGACGAAAATCGGCGACACCCAGTACACCGTTCGAACCAACGCCACGCCGGCCTCGATCAAGGATCTCAACATGATCCCGGTCAAGTTCGTGAACGGGGCCACGATCTTCCTGAAGGACGTGGCCCAGGTCCGGGACGGCTCCCAGGTCCAGCAGAACATCGTGCGCGAGGACGGTCATCGCGCCGTCCTGCTCAGCGTGATCAAGAACGGAAATGCCTCGACGCTCGCTGTCGTCAACGGGGTCAAGAAGGCCTTGAGTTCGATTCGCGCGTCGGCTCCTGCAGGGCTGAAGATCAACGAGCTGTTCGATCAGTCGGTCTTCGTCACCCATTCGGTCGATGGCGTGCTGCGCGAGGGCGCGATCGCGGCCGGCCTCACTGCAATGATGATCCTGCTGTTTCTGGGATCGTGGCGATCGACACTGGTCGTCTTGATCTCGATCCCGCTGGCGATGCTGTCTTCGCTGGTCGTGCTGTATTGTCTCGGCGAGACCTTGAACACGATGACGCTCGGCGGGCTTGCACTCGCGGTCGGTATCCTGGTCGACGATTCCACGGTGACGATCGAGAACACGCACCGGCTCTGGACCGAGGAAGGCATGCCGTTGCCTGATGCGACGCTGCACGGGGCGGCTGAAATCGCAGTGCCGACGCTCGTCTCCACGCTCGCGATCAGCTGTGTGTTCACCTCGGTCGTCTTTCTGGAAGGGCCGGCCAAATACCTCTTCACCCCGCTGGGTCTGGCGGTGGTGTTCGCGATGCTGGCGTCATATGCGTTGTCGCGAACGCTGACGCCGATCACTATCGGCCTGCTGCTGAAAGGCGAACGGCGCCATGGCGAGGGCGGAAGCCCGTCGGGCATGTTCGGTCGCGCCTCGGCGATGTTCGACCGCGGATTCGAACGCCTGCGCAACGGCTATTCCGACCTGCTGTTGACGTTGCTTCGGCGTCGCGTTGTCGTGCCGGTCGTCGCGGTGCTGGTGCTTGCTCTTGGGGCCACCATGTTCGTCTATGTCGGTAGGGACTTCTATCCCCTGATCGACGGCGGCCAGATCCAGCTCCACGTTCGCGCGCCCGCGGGTACCCGCATCGAGAAGACGGAAGCGATCTTCCAGGCGGTCGAAGACATGATCCGTGAAGTGATTCCAGAGCGGGACCGGGCGCTGATCGTCGACAATATCGGGCTTCCGGCGCGTCCCTACAATCTCGCATTCACCGACGGCTCGACGATCGGTGTGAACGACGGCACCATTCTCGTGTCGCTCAAGGACGGACACAAGCCGACCGCGGACTACGTCAGGAAACTGCGCCAGGTGCTGCCGGCGGCGTTCCCGGAGGACACGTTCTATTTCCAGGCGGCCGACATCGTGACGCAGATCCTGAACTTCGGTCTTCCGGCACAGATCGATGTCCGCACGGTTGGCTACGGCGCGAACAATCTGGCCGTGGCCAAGGAGCTGCAGAAGAGCCTCGCGGCGATCCCCGGTGTCGTCGATGCGCATCTGCAGCAGGAAGTCGATGCTCCGGCGTTCTATGCCGACATCGACCGCACGCGGGCCGCGCAGCTCGGGCTCAACGCCAGCACGGTGGCGACCAATATCAATGTCAGCCTCAGTTCGTCGGCTCAGGTCTCGCCGAACTTCTGGACCGATCCGACGTCGGGCATCCCGTATTATCTGGCCGTGCAGACGCCCGAATACAGGGCCAATTCGCTGAACGCACTGGGAAATACGCCGGTGTCGGCCTCGCTTGCCGCGAGCGGGCAGACGGTGCCCGGCCTCCTCAGCAATGTCGCGACGTTCAAGCGGGGGAGTGTCCCCACCAATTCGAACCAGGCAAACGTCCAGCCGGTGTTTGACGTCTATGCGAGCGTCCAGGGTCGCGATCTCGGCGGCGTCGCGGCCGATATCAACAAGGTCACGTCCACACTCCAGAAGCAGCTCCAGCCGGGTAATTCGATCCAGGTCCTGGGACAGATCCAGAGCATGAATCAGTCGTTCCGCAATCTCGGAATCGGCCTGCTGTTTGCCGCCATCCTGGTCTACCTGCTGATGGTCGTGAACTACCAGAACTTCGGCGATCCCTTCGTCGTCATCATGGCGCTGCCGGCGACCTTGTGCGGCATCTTGACGATGCTGTTCATCACCGGAACGACACTGAACGTGCCTTCGCTGATGGGGGCGATCATGGCGGTCGGCGTTGCCTCCGCGAATTCGATCCTGCTCGTGACGTTCGCGCGTGATGAGCAATTGAAGGGACATTCCGCGTTCCAGGCGGCGCTGAGCGCGGGCCGCACCAGGATCCGTCCAGTCTTGATGACTGCTGCCGCGATGATCGTGGGCATGATCCCGATGGCGCTCGGAGGTCCGGGCGAGGAGCAGAACGCCGCGCTCGCGCGCGCGGTGATCGGCGGACTTCTGTTCGCGACCCCGACGACTTTGCTGATCGTGCCGTACCTCTTTGCCATGCTGCGCAAAGGTAACGATGGCAAGCCTCACCACGGCGTATTCGAGGAGCAACCGGAATGAGCGACGTTCGTGTGCGGACCAATGACGACGAGGCGAGGGACCCGCCCGATGCGGAGAGCCGCCGCATCGTCGAGCTCCCCGGCAAGGCCGCGCCATCCGGACGCCGTTACGGCGGCGCGCTGCTCGGAGGAGGGATGCTTCTGCTGCTCGCGGGCGGTCTCGGCATTGGCGGCTGGCGGCACTATCAGGCGGCGCGTGAGGTCGCTGCAGTGGCGGAGCAGGTGAGAACCGCCATTCCGGAAGTGCGGGTGGCGGCGGTCCGGCCCAGCGGCGATCTGATGAAGGTTACCTTGCCGGCGACGACGACCGCGTTCGAGGCAGCTAATATCTTCGCGCGGACCAGTGGCTATATCGAAAAGCGCTACGTGGATATCGGCGATCGGGTCAAGAAAGGCGATCTTCTCGCGGCAATCACCGCTCCGGAGCTCGACCAGCAGATCGCCCAGGCCCAGGCGACGTTGGCCCAAAACCAGGCCGCCTTGCAGCAGGCGCAAGCGAGCCGGGAGCTTGCCGACGTCACCAATGCGCGCGACAGCAATCTGGTCAAGCAAGGCTGGCTGACGGCACAGCAGGGCGACAACGATCGTCTCACCCTGCGTGCACAGCAGGCGGCCGTCGGTGTCGCCCAGTCGAACATCACAGCGCAGGAAGCCCAGATTCGGGTGCTCCAGCAGGAGAAGGCCTATCAGCGCGTGGTGGCGCCGTTCGACGGCGTGATCACACAGCGCAACGTGGACAATGGCAGCCTGGTGCAGGCCGGGTCGACCTTCATGTTCACGCTGATGCATTCCAATGTGATCCGAACCCAGGTTTTCGTGCCGCAGGACGAGGCCTTCGGAGTTGGACCGGGCGTCGACGCGGATATTCGCGTCCCCGAGATTCCGGGGCGGACGTTTCCGGGGAAAGTCACGCGCATCGCAAGCGCATTGCAGCCGGGAAGCCGAACTCTGCTGACCGAGATCGACGTGCCCAATCCGGACGGTGCCTTAAGTCCTGGTATTTACTGCACGGTCGAGCTGTCGATCCCACGCAAGACGCCGTCGATGACCGTCTCGTCCGATGCGCTCGTCTTCGATCAGAACGGTCTTCATGTCGCGGTCGTGCGGAATGGCACCGTTCATCTGCAGCACGTCTCGATCGCGCGGGACTTGGGCACCACAATTGAAGTGCGCGAGGGGCTACAGCCCGGCGACCAGGTCGTGCTCAATCCGGCGGTGAACCTGGCGGAGGGCAGCAAGGTCACCATTCGCAAGGTCGAGGTCAGTTAGGAGCATAGAGATGATCCGGATCGTGCTCGCAACAACGATCGCCCTGCTGTTGGGCTGTTCTTCGAGTGAGGCGCAGGTCTCAACGATGGGCACCACGGCGATGGGCCTTCCAACCGTACCGGGTGCGATCGTCACCTCGCCGCTCAATAGTCCGGGTCCGTTTTCCGCAACAACCGAGCCTGGCACTCCCGACACGACGCTGGCGCCTGTTCCGCTCGCCTCGGATCCGACGACGCCGGGTACGGTCGTCGTCTGCGCCACGCCATCGACGTCTCCGATGCCGGTGCCGGCGACCCCGATCGTATCGAGCATCGGCTCGTCAGCGTCAGGCATCGGCGCTCCGCTATTGCCGGTCACAGGCCAAACCGGCAGCTCCATCGGAACGATTCCCGCAGCGGCACCGGCGGGAACGGGGACGACGGTCGCATGCAGCTCGACGCCGGGAGGGCTCGCGACAAGCGCTGCGTCCCTGCCGCTCTCGATCCCGCAAGTGCCGTCCAGTCTCGCGCCCGGCACGATCCTGGCGGACACCAGCGCCGCCGGCGGCACCGGCATCGATCCGAATGCCGCCGTCATGCCGAGCCCGAACAGCACGGCCTGCGCGGAGGGAGTCTCGATGAACCTCGCAGCGCCTGCGACTGTGTTGCCGGCCAACGCCTCAGGCGCGGCGCCAACGCCGGGAGTGTCGCCGATCTTGCCGCCGGGATGCTGAGACGACGCCGCTACAGGACTCTCGTCGCACCGGGTGCGGATCGGGGGATGACACGTCGGCTGGCGTAGCCTTGGCCGTACCAGCGCTTCACGTTGCCGGGCGTAGCTTCAAAACTTCGGCGTCGGGCGGCAGCATCGTTCCACCGTCCCGGTATTTCCAGTCCACCATCACACCCTTGTTGCCCCGTACAGTGGTGCGGCCGACGAAGGTCCCCATGGTGCTCTGATGGTCGATGGAACGCCAAATCGCCGGGCCGAATGGCGTTTCGAAGCCGACGTTGCCAAAGCCGTCGGCCATCGCCTCGGTATCGAATCTCCCGAGCTTCGCGATCGGCGCCACGATGGAGCTGATCAAGGCGTGACCGACCACGGATCCCATCGTGGGAGCCTCGCCATATCGTGCGGAATAGGCCGAGATGAAGGCGTTGTTGGCGTGATCCAAGACCTCGGTCACCGGATAGCCGGTCACGATCCATCCTTCCGGTGCGTCCTGCCCGAGGGGAAGAAGGTATTCGGGTTCGCCGGTCGTGAACGACACGACGTGTCGCCCTTCGAACAGGCCGCGATCATTGCCTTGCCGGACAAATCTGGCGAGATCGGGTCCGAAGGTGGCGTTGAGGATCGCTTCGGGCTTCTGCTGCGCGAGAGCGTTGACGACCACGCCGGCATCAATGGCACCCAGCGGCGGCCACTGACTGTTGATGAACTCGACGTCGGGACGACGGCGGCTCAGAAGCTGCGTGAACCATCTTACGGCCGACTGCCCGTATTCGTAGTTCGGGGCGATCGTCGCCCACCGCGTCGCCTCCAATTGAGCTGCCTCCTCCACCAGCATGGCTGCCAGCATGTATGTCGAGGGGCGGAGCCGGTAACAATATCGATGTCCTTGCTCCCAAACGAGGGCGTCGGTGAGCGGTTCGCTCGCCACGAAGAGGATCCGGTTTTGCCGGGCGAAGTCGCTGATCGCCAGTCCGACATTCGACAGATATGCGCCGGCCAGAAGATCGACTTCATTCCGCCGCACCAGTTCTTCGGCGGCACGCAGCGCGACGCTCGGCTTGCCTTCGTCGTCCCGGCTGATGACCTGCAGCTCTCGCCCGAGCAGGCCTCCACTCGCATTCAGCTGTTCGACCGCCAACTGCCAGCCGCGACGATAGGGCAGGGTAAACGCGGGCGCGCTGCTATAGGAGTTGATCTCGCCGATCCTGATCGGTCTCGTGCCCTGGGCGCGGATGATGCCGGGCGAAAACACCGACGCGCCAACACTGCCTAAGACCTGTCGTCGAGAGATACTCATCTGGTACGATCCGGAGGATTGATTGTGAGGGCTGGTCCAGCGCTGCAGGACATGTCGTGCCGGTCGAAAGATCAGCAACCTAGTGGCAGGTGCAGGACGGGGGCCGGTCGTCGCCGCATGTCGAAATCGAGATGCCGGGACTTGCAGCGAGACCGCGCGCAAAGGCGAGCGCGGGAAGATCGACCTCCCGATCGAACAGCGCGCTGACCGGACCGACGAGATCAAGCGCGGTCTGCTGGCGGTCCGACGCTGCCATGATCCTTGCCCAGGCTGCCGCGACCTTCAGCTCGTAGAAGCGGCATTGCTGCTCTCTGGCAACGGACAGGCCCTCGGAGAACAGGACTTCCGAGCGGGACCGATCTGACGAGCCATCGGCCAGCAGGATCTCGCCCTTGATCCGCAGCAGATCAGCAAGGCACCACAATTGCTGGCCTTGCCGGGAGATGGCCAGGGCATCTTCCACGGCGGCCAAGGCCTGCGCAGTCTCGCCGACCGCGAACAGTCCTTCGGCGAGCGATCCGAGAAATTCGGGATTGCGCATCAGCCAGCCGTTCTCGGCCCGCGCTTTCAGTCCGCTGCGCAGCAGCTCTATTCCATCGTGATGTCTGCCTTGCAGGACGAGCAACTGCCCCTTCAGGCAGGACGTCCAGCTCGTCCAGAAAGCTATTCCCTCGCGCGTGACGAGCTCGAGGAGAGACGCTATCGCCTGATCGGCAGTGGCGACATCATGCGTCATCAGCGCAATGGGGCACACGGCGTTCCGCAGCGCGTAAGCGATCGCGAGCTTGTCCTTCTCACGCTGCGCCTCCTCGAGGCATTCCGCGGCCAGGGATCTGCTCTGGGCGATCTTTCCCTGGAGCAGCAGCACGCGGGCTAACATGGCCTTTGCCAGGACGCTCTGGTTGAGCAGGAACCACATCTGGTTCGCGCCGTCCTTCAATCCGTGAGCCGAGTGGTCCAGGGACAGGGTCAGTTCGCGTCGAGCTTCCTCCTGCGCGCCGTAAAAATGGGTGGCGGCGCCGATCAGGCGGCGGCCGACCGTCTCGTTGGCGGGGTTTCCCGTGCGAAGGGCGATCTCCAGATATCGCTCTCCGACACTCTTGGCCGCGTCGTATTGGCCCGAGTTGAGATTATAGCTCCACAGCGTCCAAACAGCCTTGAGCTGAAGCTCGAGATCGGACAGCTCTTCGCCGAGCGCAAGGCCGATGTTCAGAGCCGCCTTCATGCGCTCCGCCGAGCCTGTCGTATTGAGAAGCGCGAACCCCAGCGCGACATAGAGCTGCGCCTTGAGCCTTGGATTGCAGGTCAGCTCTCCGTCAAGATGGGCGAGAGCGTGCTCGATCCGGGTCGAGCATTCCATGAAGGACAGCAGTTGCATCCACACCGGCACAAAGCCGGCTGTCAGCTCTACGCCGAGCGCGGCATCGCCGCCGGGTGCGAAGGCCCAGTCGAGCGCCGCATGCACGTTTCCAATTTCCTGGGCAAGGCGAGTGAGATCGTCGGAGGCGGGGGAGGCATCGCCAGGTGGCATGATGAGCTGCCTGAGAAAGCCCGCATGCCGTCTGCTGGCCTGCGCGCAGAGCCCTGCTTCTGCCAGCTTCTCCAGAGCATAGGCGCGGGTGGTCTCCAGCAGACGCCACCGCCCTTCGAAGGAGGGATCGAGCGAGACCAGCGATTTTCCGACCAGATTGAACAGTGTTTCGATGACGTCCGACCGGGACAACGCGTCGTCCATCATTGCAATGGCCGCATCGAGTGTGAAACCTGCCGGAAACACCGCGAGCCAGCACAACAGCCTTTGCTCGTCGGGCGACAACAGATCGTAGCTCCAGTCCAGCGTCGCTCGCAGGGTCTGGTGCCGCGGCAGTTGGTCCCTGCGGCCGCCGCTCAGCAACTCCATTCGCCTGTCCAGGCGCAGCAAGACGGTGTCTACCCCAAGATTCGCGGTCTGAGCCGCGGCGAATTCCAGCGCGAGCGGAATTCCGTCGAGCCGGCGACAGATGGCAGCCACTTTCAGCAGATCGTCCGCGCCTGGAGAGAAGTTCGCGCGTAGCGCCTGTGTGCGAGCGACGAAGAGCTGCACGGCGCTTGCCTGCAACAGCACACCGGGATCACGCAAACCAGAGTCCGGGACCGACAGCGGCGGGATGGCCGCGACGTATTCGCCATCGATGCGGAGGCCTTCCCGACTCGTCGAAAGAATAGTGACATTGGGACAATAGCGAAGTGCAGCACTCGCGATCTGTGCAGCGATGTCGATGACATGCTCGCAATTGTCCAAGATGAGAAGCAGACGCCGTGACCCGATAGCCTGCGCGATGCAGGCGGCCGAAACCTCCTTGTCACTCAGGGCAAGCTTGAGTGCACGCGCGGTGGTCGATGTCGCAAGTGCCGGATCATGCAAGGTCGCGAGCTCGACCAGCGCCACCGCACCATCGAATGAGGATGCGACCAGGCGCGCAAGTTCGATGGCCAGCTTTGTTTTCCCGATGCCTCCCGGGCCGACCAAAGTCACGGCCCGATATGCGAACATAAGTTCGGCAATTTCGCTCAGGCAATCCTCGCGCCCGATAAGAGGAGCGCGCGTGTTCGGTAGGTTGTTCGAAAAGGATTCGATGGCCGGGACGGATACCGATGTCGCTGCGGGCTGATCCAAATGCCCGCTTCGCCAGGTCCCGGCGAGGGTATATCCACGGCCCGAGATCGTCTTGAGGAGATCGCGATCTTTGCCCAGCGCCTTGCGGACGGCGGAGATATGGACCTGTAGCGTGTTGTCCTCGACGGCCAGGCCTGACCAGACACTTCCGATCAAATCATCCTTGGTCACCAGGTGACCGGCGCAACCCGCCAGTTTCTCGAGAATCTCGAATGCGCGGCTTCCGATCGGGACCGTGATGTTGTCGCACTTCAGCTCTCTCCGCTGGCAATCGATGAGCCAGTTACCGAAAGAGTAGGTTCGTACAGCGGGCGAAGGCGACATAAGGGGGTCCGTGGATCAGCTTCACTGCCGCAATCTAGGAGAGTGACGTGACCCCCAAAGATCACCGCCCCTGGCAAGATTCTGAAAGCGTCAGTATGCCCAGGTGTCGTACAAGGGAGGCCGTTGGGGTGTCAAGACGACCTTCTCAGTAGCCGGCTGTTCGCCATGGCTCGATGCAGGCGTCCGAAACGCTCGTTGCTTGCACACGAATTCGTGAGGACGAATGGGAGTGCCAAAATGGGAGAGCGGGCCGGAAGGAGCGTGCAGCACATCCCGACAGCAACACAGGGCAGGGGATTTCGCGTCGCGACGGTTCAGAAGCTCGGCGGCCTGCTTGGTCTCTTCATTATCGAACGGTCGAAGCGACACCTGTTCACATCGCGAGCTACAGGATATCGCGCGGCATCTCGCTTGAAGCGATGGCACGACGCATCGCTTCGACGGTGTCGGCATGTCGGCGACGGAGAGCCTGAAGTTTCCTGATTTTGCGCCTCTTCACTCGCGATCGGGCCATAGCTTGCTACCTTACTCTGCGATCGATGCGCTTCGCCGGAATGGGGCATCATCGTTTGGATTGTCCTTGCCAGAGTAAGATCATGTCTCAGCCATTATTACTGTCGCCACAACCGAAGCATGGCGACACCCAGGCGACCGTCACCGCGGACGAAACAGATTTCCGCGCGGCCATCGCAATGGCCTCGATCGCGCCGCTTCCGAAGGTCATCGCGCCTACCACCGTTTCGCGCAGGGACGATCTGTCCCCCCTTGATGCAACGACGATTGCCTTCGAGCGGCTCGGCCTGGTCATTGCGATCGAAGGGCAGCCACGGCGCAGCTCCAGCATATCCTCGTGTAATCCGGCGCGCGACACCGGCTGGCTGCGCGTCGAAATCCCGTGGCAACGCGCGGCCATGACTGCACCTAGCTCTCTGACAACTGCGCCCATTTGTGACGACGATCCGGTAGTTCAGCGCCTGTCCGAAGCTCTCGTCGCGATGGAGCGATTGAAAGCCACCGATAGCGCCCTTTGCGTCGACGCCCTGCGATTTGCCGTCATTGCCCGACTCCTTGCCTTGCGGTCCGAGGCGCAGCCGAGGTTCGACGAGCGAGCCCGCGTCGGCCAATGCACTTCTGAAAGGCCGGTCCAGGGATTGCAGAAGTGGCGGCTCAAGCGGGTGCTCGACTATATCGAGACTCACTTCCGCAAGAAAATCGTGCTGGCGGATCTTGCCGCGGCCGCGGGCCTGAGCCGGATGCATTTCGCCGCCCAGTTCCGCGCCGCGACGGGTTGCAGGCCTCACGAATATATCTTGCGGCACCGGATACAGCGCTCCAAGGATCTGCTGCGGGACTGGGAGATGCCGATTGTTGAGGTCGCGCTCACAGTGGGTTTTCAGAGCCAGGCCCACTTCACGACGACGTTCAGGCGCTTCGCGGGTGACACGCCGAGTCGATGGCGAGATGCCGCTGCGGCTGGATTCGATCTTTGATGCCCTTGCCTCGAGCGAGTAGGCCTCGCCCCCGTGGGGCCTGAGACTGCAGTGGCGAGGTTGGTGAATTCTGCGATGGAGCTGGCATCGCTCTCGGATCCGCTGCAGATGCCGGGCCGCGGCGTTGGTACGGATCAATGCGTCTCAGACATGGCCGGTCGGAAGAACGGGGCTTCATAGGGCCGCCATTCTTCCTCCAGTCACGTCCGTGAGATGGAAGCCCCCGAAGCGCGGAGATGAACCTCTTCAAGTCCGCGCTGACGATTGCCTTGCGGCAAGGGGGCTCGCTCCGGTTGGCGTGCTCAATAGCCCGACTTGGGCTCGCACGGAGGCCGACGCCAGGGGTCGCTCGCATACGCACCGACGTCGGGAGCGCGAACACAGTTGCGCTTGGACGTCACCGGAACGCGCTGAACCGACGCATAGGCGTCGTCATTGGTCCGGCGCGCCTGGTTGTTGCCTTCGCGAGCCATCGCGGGGGAGGCGATCATGGCCGAAACCATCAGTCCCGCCGACAAGAGCTTCAGTGTAGTCATTGCACGTCTCCTTGACAAAGCGACGCCGGGAACGCCTCGGCTCGCCTGCCAGACATGTGTACGCGTGTGTCGGATGAGCAGTATCAATTGAACGATCATTTTCGCCTTTGCACGAAGTTGGCGCCCGCGCTTCATCTCGAAAGCGATTGCTCGCTAGTCGGGCGAAAGCGTTATCCGGTCCGAATGGCCATTCATGAGCGGACCGAACCATTCCCACTTCTCGCCGGTGAAACGCATCATTTGGAGATGCTCGATCGGGCGAAAGTCCGTCGGCGATGTCTTGACCCGGACGCCGGGAATATAGGCCGCCCCCTCGATGTCGAGATTCGTCGCCACCTGCATGATCCTCTCGCGCGTGAGATCGTCGCCACAGCGCCTAAGCACCTCAACGAGCGCGCTCGACATATTGAATGCCACCAGCGGGCCGCTTTCGGATCGATCTGCGTCCGGATAGTATTTCGCCATGAACGCGCGAAAATGCTGCATGCCCGGGTATGAGTCCCACTGCGGGTCGGTCACGTCCATCTGGTACCCGGCACTCAGGACTCCCTTCGCGTTGTCCAGTCCTGCGAGCTTCAACACTGAGCCGACCGAAACCGAGACGTTCGTCATGATGTGGACGGGATGCCAGTCCAGCTCGGCGAGCTTCCTGATCGCCTGAGCCGCGAATTTTGGCGTGGCGACATTGATGAAAATGTCGGGGGCGGCCGCCTTGATCGCCACGATCTGCGAGTCGATTGTCGGCTCGCTGATTTCATATGGCAGGCTCGCAACCACCATTTGCGCGTACCTGTCTTGCAGCACCTCCTTCAGGCCAGCCAGATAATCGCGTCCGAAGTCGTCGTTCTGGTAGAGGATGCCGATCCTGGCGCCAGGGTGATGCGTCAGGACATAGTCCGCGTAGATGCGTGCCTCGGTTCGGTAGCTCGGTAGCCAGCCGATCGTCCACGGAAAGTGGACGGGATCAGCCCAGCGAGATGCTCCCGAAATGGCGAACAATTGCGGCACGTGGCGATTATTCATGTACCTTTGAATGGCGGCGTTGCTCGCGGTGCCGAAGGGGGCGAAGATCGCGAGCACTTCGTCGGCCTCGACGAGCCGCCGTGCCTGCTCGACCGCTCGGGACGGATTGTAGCCATCGTCGTAGGAGATGAACTCGACTGTCCGGCCGTTGATGCCGCCATTGTCGTTGACCATGCGAAAATACGCACTCATCGTCCTGCCGATGATGCCGTAAGCCGATGCCGGGCCGCTATAGGGCATGATGTTGCCGATCCTGATCTCGGTGTCGCTCGCACCGGGATCGTATCGCTGTTGCGCAGAGGCGCTGGCTGCGCCGGCCGCAAATATGACGGCGACGATCGCCAGTTTTCGCAGGCGCCTCGCAATGTCGGGACTCAAATGGCCACTTCCACCGGTGATCAAGCGATGCCTCCATAGCGCTGCTGGTCATCGTGCCTGCCGGGCGGCGGTATGGCGCCAATGGGGGGCCTGCTCGTCCAACAGTCGATAGCCGGAGTGTAGCGCGGGACCCGACGCGAGCCGGATTACAGAAGCTGAAGAACTGTGAAGTTTTACAATGGTGTGCGTAGAATTGACCCGTCACCGGCGCCCGATCTGGGGGAGCGTTCTACGCCGTCGTCGCGAACAAACGTTCGGAGCTGATGATATCGATCGAGGCTCCGGACCCGCGGGGTGCGCCGCGTGGCGCGGTCGCACGCCGAGCGGGGTCACGGACAGGCATGGTTACGCGGCAATTTGCCTTTGCGTGTTGCCGCCGCTCACCGATGCCCGTGGCGGTTGTAGATGTGGCCCGCTCCGAACACCGGAGCCGCGCCACCGGACCGCTCGAGACCCATTCGCCCTGCCGGCGTCAATGCGCCGCCATTCAGCACGTCGCGATTGGGATACATTGATGCAAATGCGGCGGGCTCCTGATCGGCAAAGGACCAGGCCGCGGAGGCGGATGATATCGTTGCCGTTGAGAGCAGCACTGCGGCGATCAGGGTTTTGAATGCACTCATAGCGAATCTCCATTGTTCGTGACGTGCGGAGAGTCGCTTGGCGATGATCGCTGCTCGGCTGATGGCGTTTCCGGAATTGCTTTCTATACCGGGCTATATAGGCAGTCCGGCCGGAAAACCCTGCTTGTCACGCATCACTCTTGCGAGAAGATGACGGGAATATCAGGCAGAGCGCGCGGTTACGAAGGTCTGATGCGTCTTCGAAGCCGAACTCTGTCACAATTGTCATAGTTGCTCGCGCGATCGTGCATGGTCGAATCGTGTGCGACGCCCAGTTCAAGGTGCAGGTCATACAACATGAGGAGTGTGAGCCATGAGACTGCTCTGGTTTCTCTGCGTCGTTGCCAGCCTTGCGCTCTCGGGCGTTGCATCTGCCCGCGGCGGCATGGGATCTCACATGTCGATGGAGAGCGGCGGCGCGCTCGGTACCAGCGCTGCTGCGCCGGGAACGAACTCGCTCGGCACCGCGCTCCCGTCATCGGAGGGGGTTGGTCATCCGACGAAGGGACCGCTGCTCGGCTCGGATGCGACCATCGACAAGGAGGACGCACGGGTCGAGAAGATGCTGGAAGGATCCATCTGTCGCGGCTGCTGACGTGCGAGCATTGCGATATTTGCGGCGAGTGTCTGGCGGCCTTGGTCGCCGGACAGATTGTGTATTTTGAAAGCGTTGGTGATACGCTGGGCGCAAGATCAAACAACCGCCTGGGGCTATGCCGATGATGGCCGAGCCAAACCAGCGCCCCGTCTACGCCTGCGCTGAATGGGAGATCGATCTTGCCAGACGCGAACTGCGCTCGATGGGAGAGTCCGTTCCTCTGGGCGGTCGTGCCTTTGAGATTCTTGCGGAATTGGCTCAGGCCGAAGGCGGGCTGGTCACCAAGAATGACCTGACAGAGCGTGTCTGGCGCGGCGTCTTCGTCGAGGAGAGTGCACTTCGGGTCCATATCGCGGCGATCCGGAAGGCCTTTGGTTCGGATCGTGACATGCTGGCGACAACGGTCGGCCGGGGCTATCGCCTGCTGGGTTCATGGCGGACCCGGCAGATGGATGCCCCGCTACAATCTGCCGCACCCCAGCCACTGCCGTCGACCAACATTCCCAATGCATCATTCGTTCTCATCGGCCGCACCACCGCGGTCGCGCGTTTGTGGGAGCTTCTGTCGGCTTATCGCGTCGTGAGCCTCGTCGGGCCTGGCGGGATCGGCAAGACGGCCCTTGCACTACAAGCTGCCAGGACGCCGCCAGCCGGTTTTGCGGCCGACCGGTTGCTGGTCGAATTGGCCTCGCTGCCCGATCCCAAGCTCGTGTGCTCGGCCGTCGCCAGCACGCTCGGTATCAAGCTCGAAGGGGAGGAGATCACCCCGGGCTCCATAGCGCGCGCGATTGGAGCCAGGCAGTTGTTGCTCATTCTCGACAATTGCGAGCACGTCGTTGATACCGTGGCCCAACTGGCCGAGACGATCGTCAGCCAGTGTTCCGGAACGATCGTCCTGGCGACAAGTCGCGAAGCGCTGCGCATTGACGGCGAACATGTCTATCGCGTTCCGCCCCTGGGGGTGCCGCCCGAAGTCCGGCTCGGGTCTGACGCCGCATCGGCCTACACGGCGGTGGAATTGTTCACGACCAGAGCGAAAGCGCTGGGCTCCAGCTTCGCGCTCGACGAAGAGAACCTCGATGCCGTCGCAGCCATCTGCCGCCGGCTGGATGGCATTCCGCTCGCGATCGAGTTCGCGGCGGCACGCGCCGTGATGCTCAGTCCGCCGAAGATCGCGGCACTTCTCGACGACAGGTTCAAATTTCTGACGACCGGCCGGCGTACTGCGTTGCCCAGGCAGCAAACGCTTCGTGCGACGCTCGACTGGAGCTACGATCTACTGCCGGACGCCGAGGCGCGGGTTCTGCGGCGGCTCGGCGTGTTTGCCGGAGAGTTTCTACTCGATGCCGTGATCGCGGTCGCCGGCGAAGGGATGGGCGATGTCACCGCGGAGCTTGCCAACCTGGTGGCAAAGTCGCTCGTCCTTGCGGATATTCGCGGCGAGCGCCCGTACTATCGCCTGCTGGACACCACGCGCGCCTATGCGCTGGAAAAGCTTCACGCCAGCGGCGAATTTCCCGGCGTCGCGCGCCGCCAGGCCGGATACTATGGCGGGTTCTTTGCGAATGCGGAAGCTGACAGCGAAGTGAAGCCGCAGGCGGAGTGGCTCGGCTTCTATGGCCAGCACATCGACAACGTACGATCCAGCCTCGATTGGGCTTTCTCGCCCGACGGAGATGCGCAGATCGGAGTGGCGCTGACCGCAGGGGCCGTCCCGTTATGGGTACAATTGTCGCTCCTCGCCGAGTGCCGCGAGCGGACCGAACTGGCGTTGGCCAGCCTCGACGGCAGCGCCGCGGGCGCTTTGCGGCTCCGCATGCAATTATCGGCCGCGCTTGGCTGGTCACTGATGTACGGCGTTGGCAGGGCTCGAGAGGCCGGTCCGGCCTGGGCGGCGACCCTGCAGCTGGCCGAGCAGCTCGGCGACAGCGACTATCTGTTGCGTGCGCTTTGGGGGCTCTGCATCGATCAATTCAACAACGGCGAATTCCGCAAGGCGTTGGAATTCGCGCACCGCTTCGCGGATATCGTGGCCGATTCCCAAAATTCGGTCGACCGGATGATGGGTGATCGGCTGCTTGCCACCACGCTGCACTACCTCGGTGACCAGCGGTTGGCGCATCATCACATCGGGCGAACCTTGTCTCGCCTCTCCGATCTGGCGGCGAAGCCGCAGGTGATCCGTTTCAGGTTCGACCTGCGAGCCTCGGCACGCTATTTCCAGGCGCGCATCCTGTGGCTTCTCGGGTTGGCGGATCAGGCACTCAGCGTCGTCGAGCGCAATGTCGAGGAGGGCCGTGCGAGTGGTCACGCTCTGACCTTCTGCAGCGTGCTTGGCCAGGGTGCCTGTCCGATTGCCTTCCTGGCCGGCGATCTCGATGCCGCGGAAGGCTATTGCACCATGCTGCTGGAGCATACCGAACGTCATCCGATCCGTCTGTGGAACGTGTGGGCGCGCGCCTTCAGGGGCATGGTCATGGCGCGGCGTGGCGATGTCGCCGCCGGACTGACGTTGCTGCGCAAGGCGCTCGAGCTTGCGGGCGAGGCGCGTTTCCTGCCGCGCTTCCTGCTTCCTCTCGGCGAACTGGCGGCATGTCTCGGAGAGGTCGGCGAAGTATCGCTGGGGCTTGCGACCGCGGACGAGGCGCTTGCGCGCTGCGAGGCGAGGGATGAGCGGTGGTACGCGGCCGAGCTCTGGCGCATCAAGGGCGAGTTGCTCCGGCATCCCGGCGAGCGTCGCTCGGCTATCGCCGCCGAGCAGTGCTTCGACAAGGCGTTCGAAGTCGCGCGCGGCCAAGGTGCGCTGTTCTGGGAGCTGAGGGCGGCCATCAGCCTGGCACGGTTGAGGACGAGTCAGGGCCGTCCCGCCGATGCGCACCAAATCCTGGCTCTTGTGTACGGCAAATTCACCGAGGGTTTCGAGACCACGGATCTCAGGCTCGCGAGAGCGATGATGACGGAGTTTTCGACCTCATAGTACGGGCGGTGCTCCAGGATGCCCCGGGGGGGGCGTCCGATACATGTCATCGGACGCAGGTGCGGCCTCGGCGAGCGCCGCATCCCCCGTGCTCCAGAACGTTGGCTTCGAAGTCCTATTGCCGGACGTAGAATGCGCCGGCCCCTCGACGCGGTCTTTCCACGCCGCGCGCTTCTATTCGGATTGCACGGCATCGCGGCCAGCCGCGCGACCTGGCCACTGCAGGTTGGCGCACCCCTCGCGAGTTTGTCAGAGCCATCAACTCGCGGCGAGCGAGCCCGAAGGCGGGGACGCCAATTCGGCCAGCAATTCGCTGGCCGCTTTCAGGACGGGCGTATTGAACCCCTCGGTGAATCGTCCATAGATGGGCGCAAGCACGTCTTGCGCTTCACTGCGGCGGCCCCGCCGCCGCAATAGCCCTGCAAGACCGATTGCCGTGCGCAACTCAAAACCGAGCGCCCCCTGATGTCGGGCCAGGTCAAGTGACTGCGCCAGGCTCCGCTCCGCCTCCAGGAAGTCGGGATTGTCCTTACGGATCAGCACTTCTGCCCTTGCCCGCAACATGTCCGGCATCTCCACCATGAAGTTGCGACGCCGACCCCGGGCAATCGCCTGATCGAGGATGTCGAGTGCTTCATCTCCACGACCCGTCGCCGCCAGAGCTTCCGCGAGCGGCACGCAAAGTCCGGCCGCCGCGCCGTAGCGCTGGCTCTGCAGCTTCTTGACGGAGCTGTTCAGCATGGCCAGCCCGACATCACTTTCGCCGCGGGCCAACAGCGCAATCCCTTTCATGGCGTCGCCGACCGTCTGGAGGGTGGCGAGATTGTGCTTGCGGGTCTCCACGAGGAGCCTGTCAATGTGCTCTTCGCACACACCCACATCCCCGTTCCAAAGGAAAACGCCGAATGCCCAGGGCAGCGCTATGCACAATATGGTTGGATGGTTGATGGCGATCACATCGGAGATGGCTTGGCGCGCCGTCGCCGTGGCCTGATCGGGATGTCCCTCGAGCCATAAGATGCGGGCGAGGGTGATTTGAGGACGCCTCGGGTAATCGGACGTCAGGCCGCCACGGGAGTCGCCTTCCAGGCCCGGATGGGACAGCGCCGCTTCGACGTACGAGCGAGACGCGGCAACCTCGCCCAGATAGTGGCACGACGTGCCGAGCAACATGCGCATGCGCGCCACCCCGACGGAATCGTTGCCGGCGAGGGCAATCGCTTCGCCGCGCTTTGCGGTGGCCAGCGCATCGTCGAAATTGCCGACGAGCAGTTGGAGCAGATGCAGTCGGCCAATCAGACGGATTTGGCCGGCGACATCGCCAATTGTCTCGGCCAGCCCGACCGCTCTGTCGAGATAGCCGACGCCCAATTCGTCGATTTGTCCCGTCAGCATCCGGGCAGACGCCAGCGCGGCATGAAGTGCGAGGTCGTGCCTGACACTTCCGCCCGTCTCATGAAGCGCTTCGATTGCGCGCGTGACCCAGAGCTGGCATTCGGTGAAGAGCGACAGCTTGAAGAACAGGGGGATCGCTGCGGCAGCGAGGCCGACGCCGGTTCTGCGGTCGCCTCGATCCGAGAAGCACCACGCCAGCGCGCCGCGTATGTCGCCGAATTGATCGGCCATCGACGACAGGCCTTCATTCGGCTCGTCGGCCGTCTTTTCAAGCAAATCCCGAAAGTAGGATGCGTGGCGTAGCGGCACGATTTCGGCGTCGGTGCTGGCGGCGAGCTTCTCCTGCGCGTAGGCCCGCGTCGCGTCCGCGAGCCTGTAGCGGATCGATTGCGAGCCCTGGTTCAGGGCAAGCATCGACTTGGCCACGAGGTTGTCGAGCCCAGCCATGGTCGTGTCGTCGCTGGTCGGATCGCTGCCGGCGATCGCTCGGGCGGCATCGGCGGTGAAGCTGCCGACGAACACCGATAGCTGGCTGAGAACCACCCGTTCGGGCCCGGATAGAAGATCGTAGCTCCACTCGATGGTTGCGCGAAGCGTCCGGTGCCGGGGCAGCGCCGTGCGTCGTCCTTCCCACAGCAGATTGAAGTGCTTGTCGAGGAGTTGGACCATGGCCTTGACGCCGTAGGCGGTCACATGGCCGGCGGTGAGCTCGATCGCGAGCGGGATGCCATTGAGCCGACAGCAGAGGTTGCCGACGTCCGACGCGTTCGCATCCGTCAATCCGAACCCACCTCCAGCTGCGGCCGCGCGTTCCACGAAGAGTTTTACGGAGGGGTAGGCAATCGCGCTCTCGGCCGTCAGAACGGCATTTTCCGGCGGGCTTGTCAGAGGCGAGAGACGATATGTGTGCTCGCCTTCGACCCGCAGCAGCTCCCGGCTCGTGGCCATGATGTGCAGCTGCGGTGCCTCCTGGTAGAGCCGTTCGGCCAGCGCCGCCGCGGCGTCGACGACATGCTCGCAGCAATCCAGAATGAGCAGCATCCGCCGGTCGCGCAGGAATGCCACAAGGTTGTTTGAGGGATCGTCCGATCGCGCCCGCAGCCCGAGCGAAGATGCTGCAATGGCCGGCACCAGAGCGGCATCGCGAGTCTCGCCGAGACTGACGAAGTGAACCTGGCCGGCGAATTCCGCGAGAAGGGCGTGGCCCGCGGAAACTGCGACCGTCGTCTTGCCGATGCCGCCTGGGCCGACGACCGTGATGAAACGCTGGGCTTTGAGCCTTTCCGATATATCCTGGATGGTTTGCTCGCGGCCCACCATCTGCCAGGGATGTGCCGGCAGGTTGTGCGCGCGAACAGGCTTGGTCGGTGCAGGTTGATTCTGCTCCGGGCTCGCGGCCGAACCGACGAAACAATAACCCTGTCCCGAGACCGTGCTCAGATATTTGGCGCCGGCATTGCCGTCCCCGAGCGCCTTGCGGAGTGCTGCGATATGGACGCGCAGGCTGTTGTCATCGACGCGGGAGCCTGGCCATGTCCTGGCTATCAGATCGCTCTTGCTGACGACGTCGCCCGCATGCCGGATCAGTGTCAGCAGAAGGTCAAATGCGCGAGCCGACAGTTGGACCGGATGGCCATCTTTCTCGATCCGTCTCTGCGAGGCGTCCAGACGAAACGGCCCAAAGACGAAAATCTCTTGAGCGGAGCTCTCCTGGAGAGAGGGTCCGGTCGTGCTTGTTGTGGCGTTGCTCTGCCAGCGGTGGACCATTTGGAAATATCAAATCCGACGACCGACTCGTCGTACTCTATGACTTGAACTCGGGCCGAAACGTGTGACCGCGGTGGCAGCTTCAAACGTAACATCCGGCCGTATCGCGGTAAAGGATCACCGATGGATGTCGCCGATCACTTTCGTCCGGAGGGCAGGGAACTCCGGGGAGAGTCCTGATTTTTCAGGAAACGACCGTCGATTGGGGAAATCTCCGCCAATGGGTGATCTCATCGGATCAACACGGGCTTGAGAAGATCCTCCAGGCCGATCTGGCGGAACAGTTCCGTGCGAGCGCGGTCGGCGACGGCGTCGACAGCTGCCGCCCCATCGTCATCCGGGCCGAAATGAACTTTCAGCGGACGTTGTCCGAACGGCATGTTCACGACATTCGCAACTGTGCTTGCGACATCTTGTGGAGCCGTATCCTTCGGCGAAAGCTGCGCGAGTCCCGCAAGCGCGATTTCACTCACGTCGGCGGTTGGACCATCCGCGTATTCTTCCGCTCGAACAGTATCCTGCGGCCGGCCGGATCGGACATAGTGGCCGGGTCCGAGAGCGCTGGGAGCGATGATAGTCGTCTCGACGCCCCAACGCGCGAGTTCGCCGGCGTAACTGAGTGCCAGCGAATCCAGGGCGGCTTCCGTTGAAGCACAGGCGCCGAGGAACGGAACCGAGCTGCCCCGTGCGCTGCTTGACGTGATCCATATCAGCAAGCCCTGACCTTGCTTGCGCAATTGTGGCAACGCCGCGCGATTGAGGCGCTGTGCGATCAGGACGTTGGTATCGTAGAGCTCGGCGAGCTGCTCCGGCGTGAAGGCTTCTGCGGGTCCGTAAACGACTTGCCGGGCATTGTGCACGACCACGTCGAGGCGGCTGTTTTCGGCGATGATGGTCTCAACGGCCGAGGTCACTGAGGATTCCGAAGAGACGTCGAACTCGATCGTGCGGAGATCGGCGCCGGGCTGGCCGGGATTTGATCCAGCCTCCTCGATCCCTTGCGCAATAGGGCCCCTCATTTCCTGGCTTGAAACGTAGACCGTGTGGCCTGCCTGCATCAGTTGCCGGCAGGTGGTTCGTCCGATGCTGTTTGCAGCACCCGTGACGATGATCACTTTGCTCATTCGATTCCCAATCGCATTCCAGCCACTGCGGCGCTGGCGGCCCCGTCGCGACACGGTCCATCGTTCGGGAGTCGACCGCCGCCATCGTGCGAAGCGCATCTGGAATAGGGCGGGGCGCAGGGTGGGTCTTTTCGGGCATCACGATCGATTGTCAAATTGCACGAAAAATTTCGAGAATGCCCGAAGCTGGATCCGGTCCGGCGAACGCCGAAGACAGTTCAGGCGTGCCTTCGCGAAATTGGCGGTGGGTTCGAAAAGATCGGGCCTTGGCCGCCGGCTACAAGGAGGCTGCGTCGCTCGAAAGAGCGCCGCGCGCACCCGATCGCCAGGCGGTCTGCGCATCGCAAAGGAGACCGGATGAATCAAGGCAAGCTACCACGTTCGGGGCTTGGGTCCCTCGTCCTGATTGCGGCCGTGGTCGGCGGCGGCGCGGCTGCCTTCGCATACACTGCGGGATGGCTCTCGCCGGGGCGTCTGACGCCGGAACGGATGATCGCGGCGCTGACGCCTCCGAGCGGCCCGCCGCTCGGGCACCGGCGAAATCATGCCAAGGGAATCTGCTTCACCGGGACATTCGAGGCGAATGGAAACGGTGCGGAGCTCTCCCGGGCCAAGGTCTTCGCGCAGGGGCACTATCCGGCCTTGGGCCGTTTCAATCTCGGCACGGCCGATCCGAACGCGGTTGATGCGACCGTGCGCGTCCGCGGCCTGGGATTGCAGATCACGACGGCAGACGGCGAAGAGTGGCGCATGGCGATGATCAACCCGCCGGTCTTTGCGGTTTCCACGCCGCAAGCATTTCACGACCTGCTGATCGCATCCGGAAAGAAGGATCCGGAGGCGATGAAGGCATTCATTCAGGCCAACCCGGAATTCGGCCCCTTCGCGGCCTGGGCCAAGACGGCGCCCTGGACCGGCAGTTATGCGGAGGAGCCCTATAACGGTCTCAACAGCTTCGTCTTCACGGACGCCGGAGGCGGCGACCACACCGTGCGATGGTCGCTGTTGCCCTCGGCGCAACCCATTCCGATCTCGCAGGCCGACCTCGAAAAGCGCGGGCCGGATTATCTCGAGCAGGAGATCACCGAACGGGTCCGGACCGCCGGTCCACTGCGATGGACCATGGTCACGACCGTCGCCGATCCGGGCGACCCGACCGCGGATCCGAGCAAGGCCTGGCCGGAGAACCGTCGCAAAGTGGAGGTCGGAACGCTGATCGTGCAGCGGATCGAGCCGGAGCGCGATGGACCGTGCCGCGACATCAATTTCGATCCGGCGGTCCTGCCACAGGGAATCCGGGTGTCGGACGATCCGTTCCCGGCTGCACGCTCATCGGTCTACCGCAAATCCTACGATCTGCGCGCGGCCGAAGCCAGGGACTATCCGCGAACCGGGACCGCCAAGCCATGACCAGCGCTCCTCATCGTTTTGCCCTGATCCAGCGGGTTCTGCACTGGCTGATGGCGGTCTGCATCCTCGCCATGCTGTTCATTGGCGTCGGCATGGTCTCCACGGTCGCGCCGAAATATCTGCCGCTCATCCTGGTCCACAAGACGATCGGCGTCATCCTGCTGGTCCTCGTTCTCATCAGGCTGGCGTTGCGGCTGCATTACGGTGCGCCGCCATTGCCGGCCGATCTTTCGAGACCCATGAAGTTTGGAGCAAGATTGTCGCATCAGCTCCTGTATGCCCTCATGATCGTCATGCCGTTGCTCGGTCTCGGCATGCTCTGGGCCGCGGCCTATCCGGTCGTCCTGTATGGCGGGATCCGAATTCCCGCGCTGCTGCCGCAGAGCGACCTGATGCACACGCTGCTCTGGAATGCCCACGTCTATCTGGGTTTCGCGTTCTTTGCCCTCGTGCTGCTGCATCTGGCGGCGGGGCTATTCCACGCATTGATCCGTCGCGATGGCGTATTCGCATCGATGTCGCTTCTGCCGCTGTGGGACAGGGTGACACAAGCGAAATGAACCCGCTACGCGCCGGCGGGCGCCCCTCGCAGGCGTGCGATCCCAAAAGGATCTTTCGCGCTGGAAAGATTCCTCGCGCACCGCGCGGTTAGATGTTTCCAACCTCCAACACAAGGATGCCGACCATGACCAAAGCAGACCTCCAAAGCCCGACGGATCTCGGAGCGAATGCGAACCGGGACGTTCCAGCCGCGCTGAGAGCGCTGCTCGCCGACGTTTTCGCTCTCTACCTGAAGACCAAGAACTTCCACTGGCACGTGTCGGGCAGCCACTTTCGCGACTACCACCTTATGCTCGACGAGCAGGCCGACCAAATCTTCGCCATGACTGACGACATCGCCGAACGCGCACGCAAGATCGGCGGCACGACGCTACGCTCGATCGGCCACATCGCGCGCGAGCAGCGCATTCTCGACAACGATGCCGACTATGTCGATCCGCAGGACATGCTCGCCGAGCTGCGCAGCGACAACCAGCAGCTAACGCGGGAAATGCGCCGGGTCCACGAGCTCTGCGACGAATACGGCGATGTCGCCACCGCGAGCGTGCTGGAAAACTGGATCGACGAAACGGAACGGCGCATCTGGTTCCTCTACGAGACCGGCCGAAGCGGCCAGAACCCGTAAGTGCAAAGCACGCCGTTGGGCCGGGAGGCGGGTGAAGGATGAGCAGCCTCTCGGAACTCCTGCCGGATGGCGGCGTCAAGGCGGAGCGCCTGCTGCTGCGTGAGCTCGCGCACCGGATCGACGACGAGCTCGCCTCGGCCATTGATCTGGTGGCGCAGGCGGCCGATCGTTGCGACGGCATCGAAGCGAGGGCGACCCTCGCTTCCGTGCAGGACCGGCTGGAAGGTCACGCGCAACTTCACCATGCGCTGCAAATGCCGCAGTTCACCACCACCGTCGATCTGGCGGCCTATCTTCAACAATTGTGCCGCTCGATCAGCCGCTCGAGCCTCGAAGGCAAGGGTATTGCGCTCTCGCTGCTGCTGCATCCACTGCAGATGAGCTCCGAGCGCTGCTGGCTGCTGGGGATGATCGTCTTCGAACTGATCACCGGTGCGGTGCGCCACGTATCCCACTGCGGAGCAGGCGCCATTCGTCTCGAAGTATGGCTCACTGCGACGTCGGTTGCGTGCAGCATCATGGACAACGGCTCGTCCGACGAAAGTCGGTACCGGGAAGAGGACCGCTCCATCGTCGAGACGCTTGCGGCGCGTCTGCACGGGACCATCGACGTCCGCGGCGGCTCCGACGGGTTCAGGACCGTCGTGACCATCCCGCGCTAGTCGCGATCCTCGCGCAACGGTCCGTATCGTGCGGATCAAATAATATCGCTGCGTCCTCGAAAGATGACTTGGGACAGATCTCGATACGCTTGCCCTATTCATGATCTGCGGATCGTCGTGCGAACAAGGGTCAAGCCATGACGGACATGTCGAACTCGAAGGCCTCGCTCGGATGGGCCATCCACGCCATCACCGGAAAATGGGGCTGGTTCGTTGCGCTGGGTGTCGGCGAACTGATCCTCGGCGGTGTTGCATCTGCCAATCTGATGGCGGCGACCCTCGCATCCGTACTGGTCATCGGCGCCACCATGGCGGTCGCCGGCATCTTCCAGATCGTGCAAGCGTTTTCGGTGCGCGGCTTGCGGGGATTCCTGCTTTGGCTGCTGGCCGGGATCGTCTATGCGGCCGCCGGGGCCATCATACTCTACGATCCGATCCTGGCTTCGTTCACGCTGTCTCTCGCAGTGTGTGCCTTCCTGGTCGTAGCCGGGGTGACAAGGATCTGGGCCGGTTTCCATATCCGGCCGGCCGCGGGCTGGCGTTGGATCGTGGCTGCGGGCGTCCTGACCTTCTGCGTCGGTGTCATGCTGGTTGCGGCTTGGCCCGCCATCGGTTTGTGGCTGCTTGGTGTGATGCTGGTCGTCGACCTGATCTTCCAGGGATGGGGATTCATCGCATTCGGGGTCGCGCTCAAGAGCCGCGCGTCCCGCCATTCGTCCCAGCCGGCGACGGTATGAGTCATGGCGAAAGGCTCGACATTCACCCGGCATTGGGAGATTGCCTGGCGCGGCGGTCAGACGAAGTCGACCTCGCGGCTGGTTGCCGAGGAGACCGCGATTGCGCTCACCTATAACGGCTCGACCCAGGCGGTGATGATGGGCACGCCGGGAGATCTGGAGGATTTCGGTATCGGCTTCAGCCTCACCGAGGCCATCGTCGAACGTGCGAGCGAGATCAGCAGCATCGAGCTGATCCCGAACGATCTCGGCGTCGAGGTTCGGATGTGGCTCGATGGTGACCGCGCGGCATCCCTGGCTGCACGGCGCCGAACCATCAGCGGCCCCGTTGGCTGCGGGCTATGCGGCATCGAGAGCCTCGAACAGGCTCGCCGCGCGCCGGCGCGGGTGAAGGGCCGGGGCATCGTTTTTCACGCGCGCGACTTGCTGGGCGCCATGCAGGCCCTTTCTCCGCACCAAATCCTGAATCAGCAAACGCGGGCCGTCCACGCGGCGGCCTTCTGGCATCCGCGGGCCGGCATCGGCCTGGTCAGAGAGGACGTCGGCCGGCACAATGCGCTCGACAAGCTCGCCGGCGCGATCGTACGCGAGGGGAGATCGGCGTGCGATGGCGCGGTACTGCTGACCAGCCGCGTTTCGGTCGAGATGGTGCAGAAAGCGGCGATGCTCGGCGCACCGGTCATCGTGGCCGTATCCGCACCCACCGCACTCGCGATCAAGACCGCGGATGAAGCGGGGATCACGCTGCTCGCGATCGCTCGCGATGACGGATACGGCGTATTCACGCACCCGCGTCGCGTTCTGCTGCCGGATGAGGCCGCAACGCACGCCGGCTGCTGACCTCGCGGGCCGACGCACATGGCGATGCAAGCCGTATCTCCGGAACCGGTCGCCGAGACCGGAAGCGTCGTCCATGCTCCGGAGCGATCGGTTCTCGTGGCGTCTCTTCTGAGCATGACGGGCGGCTTTCTCGACGCCTTTACGTGGCTCTCGCTCGGCGGCGTGTTTGCAAGCTCGCAAACCGGCAATGTTATCTTCCTCGGCATCGACGCCATGTCCGGGCAATGGCGGCAGGCAACCCATCATCTTCTTCCGCTTGCCGCCTTTCTGCTCGGCGCATCGCTGGCAATCCGCCTCAAGTCGCCGCTGCTCTGCCTCGCCGGAGAGATCGTCTGCCTGGTCGCGGTGATGCTGTTGTATCATCAGATTCCGGACATGATCACGATCCTCGGAATCTCCTTCGGCGCCGCGCTGCAGTCGGCCAGCTTCAGGCAGGTCGAGCGCTGGAAATATCTCACCGTCACCGTCACCGGCAACATGCTCCGTGCCCTCGATCAATCAGTTGCGTCCGATCGCGATGCGGCGCGCGGCACCGCAGTCATGCTTCTGGTCTGCCTGATGTTCCTGTCGGGGGCTGCCATCGGGGCCTGCGTGACGAAATGGCTGCACGCCTGGGGCCTTGTCCTGCCGATCGCATCTTCGGTGAGCGTTCTTTGGCTCTGCCGGCCACAGCTGCGAAGCTGAACCGTCGATCCACGTCCCATGATTTTGCTCGTTGACGGTGCGGAGCGCGCACCATGCCATTCGGCAAAAGGACGTTCATTCACGGAAGCATGCGCGTCATGCGGTGCATACACTTTCTAACAGCGCCGAGATGGCCTTTCGACGTCAACTGCCAAGAGGCACGGATGAACAACCTTCGCAAAGAGACGGACAGCCTGGGTGAAGTGGACGTTGCCGCGGATAAGCTCTGGGGGGCGCAGACGCAGCGTTCGCTCGAGCATTTCAGCATCGGCAAGGACCTGATGCCGCGCGAGATGATCCAGTCCTACGCGATCCTGAAGAAGGCGGCCGCGAACGCCAATTGCGCCGGCGGCCGTCTCGACGGYAAGGTCCACAAGCTGATCGCGCATGTCTGCGACGAGATCCTCTCCGGCCAGCATCAGGACATGTTTCCGCTTCACGTCTGGATGACCGGCAGCGGCACGCAATTCAACATGAACGTGAACGAGGTGATCTCGAACCGATGCTGCCAGCTTGCGGGCACGCCGCTCGGGAGCAAGCACCCGGTTCACCCGAACGATCATGTCAATATGTCGCAATCCTCGAACGACAGCTTTCCCTCGGCCATGTACATCGCAGCCGCGATGAACGTGACGGAGCGGCTCGTTCCGGCGGTCGAGGCGTTGCACGACGCAATCGCGGCAAAATCGAGCCAGTGGGACGACGTCGTCAAGATCGGCAGGACCCACATGCAGGACGCGACCCCCCTGACGCTCGGGCAGGAATGGTCCGGCTATGCCGGCATGCTCGCCGACGATCTGGCCCGCATCGACGACGCGCTCAAGGGGGTCTTCCGGCTCGCCCTGGGCGGCACGGCCGTCGGCACCGGCATCAATGCCGCGCCGGGCTTCGCCGAGGCGGTCGCCGCGGAAATCGCGCGGCTGACCGGGCTGCCCTTCGTCAGCGCACCGAACAAGTTTGCCGTCCAGGGTGCGCATGACGCGCTGGTGCAGCTATCCGGCACGCTCCGCACGCTCGCGGGGTCGCTCTACAAGATCGCGAACGACATCCGTCTGATGTCCTGCGGCCCGCGCGCGGGCTTTGCCGAATTGCTGATCCCCGAGAACGAGCCGGGCTCGTCGATCATGCCGGGCAAGGTCAACCCGACGCAGGCCGAAGCGCTGACGATGATCGCCGTGCAGGTGATGGCGAACGACGTCGCCGTCGGGTTCGGCGGAGCCGGCGGCTATCTGGAAATGAACGTCTATAAGCCGCTGATCATCCACAACATCGCGCAGTCCGTCACCATCCTGACCGATGGTTGCACCAATTTCCGCACCTTCCTCGTCGAGGGCACCGAGCCGAACCACAGGAAGATCAAGGAGTATGTCGAGAGATCGCTGATGCTCGTGACTGCGCTGGCGCCCGTGATCGGCTACGACAAGGCGTCGCGGATCGCGCACTATGCGATGGACAACGACCTCACGCTGAAGTCGGCGGCGCTCAAGCTCGGTTTCGTGACCGAGCCGGAGTTCGACCGCATCGTGGATCCCGCAAAGATGGTCAAGCCCTATGTGGCGGAGATCAAGGTGCCGCTCGCAATCGGCGCGAAGGCCGGCTGAAGGGGCGGCGGCAATGATCCGGTGCGTCAGGCTCTGGACGGGTGCGGATGGCAAGTCGCACTTCGAGGATGGCGTCGTCGAGCTCGCGCGCGGGGCGAGGGGCGATGCGCTCAGCGCAAAGCTTCGGATCGATGCCGCTTCGTTCCACGAAACGGATGCAGATCCGAAACTCGGCTGGCATCCCGACGCAGCGCGCCAGCTCGTCATGTCCCTGAGCGGGACGCTACGGTTCGAAACGGCGGACGGAAGCTTCACGCTGCGCCCGGGCGATGTCCTGTTCACGGAAGATACCGGCGGGACGGGCCACAATTGGACCATGACGGACGAGGCACCATGGCAGCGCCTCTACGCGGTTCTCGAGCCGGACGCCGAGGTGCCGTTCCGGTCCGAACGACGCCGCGCAGGCGGCGCAACCACAATGCAAGGAGAGACACGATGATCCGCTGTGTGCGCCTATGGACCGGAGAGGACAACAACTCGCATTTCGAGGAAGGCTTCCTCGAGCTGGAGCCGGGACAGCGCGGCGACTTCCTGACCGGAAAGATCGATGCCGCCAGCGTCTCCTTTCAGGAAACGGAATCGGGCGGAGCTTTCGCCTGGCACACCGCGCCGATCCGGCAGCTGGTGATCACGCTCAGCGGAACGCTCGATTTCCAGACGCGTGACGGCCACCACTTCCTGCTCCACCCCGGCAACATCCTGCTGGCGGAGGACACCGCCGGCTCGGGGCATAGCTGGAAATTGACCGACGATTCATCCTGGCGCCGTGCCTACGTGATCCTGCGTCCGGGAGCGGACGTGCCGTTCCGCGCCAAGGTGCGGCAATCGGTGCGGGCCTGATCGAGCCATCCAAAGCAGCAACACCCGACGAAGGAAATAGCCATGTCAGCAGCTTCCGACCGCGAAACTGATGTCGTCCTCATTGGCGCCGGCATCATGAGCGCGACACTCGGGGTCTTTCTCAAGGAGCTCGAGCCCTCCCTGTCGATCCAGATGTACGAGATTCTCGGGGATTGCGCGCAGGAAAGCTCCGACTCCTGGAACAATGCCGGGACCGGCCACGCGGCGAACTGCGAGATGAACTATACGCCGCAGCGGCCCGACGGCAGCATCGACATCTCCAAGGCGCTCCAGGTCAACGTGGAGTTCGATCTGTCCCGGCAGTTCTGGTCCTACCTGATCGGTCGCGGAGCGATCGCGGATCCGCAAGCGTTCATCCATCCGGTGCCGCATATGAGCTTCGTGCACGGCGCGGAGAACGTCGAATTTCTCCGGAAGCGGTTCAAGGCGATGTCGGCCCATCATTGCTATGAGGGGATGGAGCATACCGAGGATCCCAGGCAGATTGCCGAATGGGCGCCGCTGGTGATGGACGGACGGAGTGGCGACGAGCCGGTTGCCGCAACACGGATCATCACCGGCACCGACGTCGACTACGGCTCGTTGACGCATCTGCTGGTCAAGCATCTGGTCAGCCAGCCGGGCTGTGCGGTCCACTACAACAGCTGTGTCACCGGACTTGACCGGGAGCAGGGTGGCCGGTGGCGTGTCGAAGTGCGGGACACCGCGAGTGGCGAGACGCGGTCGGTGCGCGCAAAGTTCGTCTTCATCGGTGCCGGCGGCGGTGCGCTGCCGCTGCTGGAGAAATCCGGCATCCCGGAGGGGCGCGGCTATGGCGGTTTCCCGGTCAGCGGGATCTGGCTGCGCTGCGATGATCCCGAGATCAACAAGCGTCACCATGCCAAGGTCTACGGCAAGGCGGCGGTCGGATCGCCGCCGATGTCGGTGCCGCATCTCGATACGCGGGTGATCGGCGGCCAGCACTCGTTGCTGTTCGGTCCCTATGCCGGCTTCTCGAGCAAATTCCTCAAGCATGGCTCGCTGCTGGATCTCTTCGAGTCCATTCGTCCCGCCAATGTCAAGCCGCTGCTTTCGGTGGCGCGCGACAATTTCGATCTCACCGAATACCTGGTCGGGCAGGTGCTGCAATCCGAGGGACACCGGCTCGCCGCACTCGACGAATATTTCCCGAAGGCCGACCCGAAGGACTGGAGGCTGCAGGTCGCGGGCCAGCGCGTCCAGATCATCAAGCCCAATGTCAAGCGTGGTGGGTTGCTCGAGTTCGGGACCGAGCTCGTCGGCGCGGACGATCATTCGCTGGTGGCCCTGCTCGGTGCTTCACCGGGGGCTTCCACCGCCGCGTTCATCGCGATCAGCGTGCTCGAGAAGTGCTTCGCCGGGGAGCTGACGGCAAGCGCCTGGCTGCCCAAGCTGAAGCAGATCATCCCGTCCTATGGCGTGTCGCTGATCGACGATGCGGATTTCTGTCGCCAGATTCGTGCAGCGACCGCTGCGGTCCTCAAGGTCGACAACATTCCGCAGCCGGCCGCACGCGCGCCGGCGGCCGCGAAGCGGGCGTGAACCAACGGAGAATGTTCGATGGACCCGACGGCGCTCCTTCTGTCGCGGCTGCAATTCGCTTTCACCATCTCGTTCCACATCATCTTCCCGGCGTTCACGATCGGGCTTGCCGCCTGGCTCACCGTGCTCGAAGCGATGCACCAGTACAGTGGCAAGCCCGTCTACCGGACCCTGTTCGCGTTCTGGCTGAAGATCTTCGGCGTGGCGTTCGGCATGGGCGTCGTATCCGGCGTGGTGATGGCGTTTCAGTTCGGAACGAACTGGAGCGTGCTCTCGAAGATGTCGGGCCCGATCCAGGGCCCGCTTCTCTCCTACGAGACCTTCACCGCCTTCATGCTGGAAGCGGCCTTTTTCGGCATCCTCATCTTCGGTCGCCCCCGGGTGCCGCCGTGGTTCTACCTGTTCTCGACGGCGATGGTCGCGCTCGGGACGACGCTTTCGGCGTTCTGGATCATGGTCAACAACAGCTGGATGCAGGTGCCGACCGGCTACGTCCTGCAGAACGACCAGTTCGTGCCTGATGACTGGACGCAGATCATCTTCAATCGCGTGGTCTGGGTCCGGTTTCCGCATATGCTGCTCGCGTCCTACCTGACCGGCGCGTTCTGCGTGGCGGCAACCGGCGCGTGGTATCTGCTGCGGCGGACCTATCGCCCCGAAGCTCATGTCATGCTGCGGATGGGCCTTGCGCTTGCGGCGGTGCTGCTGCCAGTCCAGCTCTTCATCGGGCATCTCGTCGGCGACTATGTTCACGATTACCAGCCGGCCAAGTTCGCCGCGATCGAGGCGCGCTGGCATGACGAGCAGCCGGCCTCGGAGGTGCTGATCGCGATCCCGGATTCGAGTACCGAATCGAACAAATACGCGATATCGATTCCCGTGCTCGGGAGCATCATCGGAAGCATGAGCCTGACGTCGAAAGAGGTCGGCCTCACCAGCTTCGCGCCGCAGGACCGGCCGCCGGTGCTGATCCCGTTCTTTGCCTTCCGCATCATGGTCGGCTGCGGCTTCGTGATGCTGGGGCTGGCCTGGCTCGGGACCTGGCTCGGCCTCAAGCACCGGCTCGATCGGAACCGCCTCTTGCTGTGGGGCATCTTCCTCAGCTTCCCGCTGCCGTGGGTCGCGATCCTCACCGGCTGGTACACCGCGGAAGTGGGGCGCCAGCCATGGACGATCTATGGCGTGCTGCGGACTGCGGACGCCGTGACGCCGTTCCTGACCGCGTCGGCTGCGATGACTTCCTTGATCCTGTTCGTCGCGGTCTACGCCTTCATCTTCTCGTTCGGGACGTATTACATCTATCGGCTGCTGCGTGCCGGCCCGGCGGGACTCGGCGGCAGGCCGCTCCACGTTCCCGTCCCCAATCGGCCGATGTCGCTCGCCGATCAGGTGCCGGCTGCACGCAGCTATCTCGGGGCGGGAGAATAGCCATGGTGATGTACTGGGTTGCCCTTCTTGCCATCAGCATCCTGATCTATCTCCTGCTCGACGGGTTCGATCTTGGCGTCGGCATGCTGTTCGGGGCGGCCGGGGGTGAGTCGCAACGGGATGCCATGCTGAGCACGGTCGCTCCGGTCTGGGACGGCAATGAAACTTGGCTGATCGTCACGGGCGTGATCATGTGGGGCTCGTTTCCCGTGGTCTACGCCATGGTGATGTCGGCCTTCTATATCCCTGTTCTCGTGATGCTGCTCGGATTGATCCTGCGCGGCGTGGCGTTCGAGTTTCGCGGCAAGGCGCTCAGTTCGCGCTGGGTCTGGGACGTCAGCTTCGTCGTGGGCTCGTTTGCCGCCAGCTTCATGCAGGGCGCGATGGTCGGCGCTCTGGTCGAAGGACTCGAGTTCTCCAACGGCGATTATACAGGCGGAACGCTCGGCTGGCTGACCGCCTTTTCCGCCCTGTGCGGGATCGGGCTCTGCTTCGGCTATTCGCTGCTCGGCGCCTGCTGGCTGGTGCGGAAGTGCGACGGTCCCGTTCGGGATGTCGCACGGCGCCAGATCCCGCCGCTGGCAATCGGCGTCCTGGTCTTCCTGGTCGTCGTCTTTGCGTATGCGCTTGTCGAACATCTTCCGATTCTACAACGCTGGACCGACCGGCCCTATCTGTTCGTGTTTCCCGTGATCGGTGCCGGTGCGGCCGCGATGCTGGCCAAGAGCATCCTGCGCCATGACGACTATTGGCCGTTCCATATGGTCGCCCTGATCTTCGTCGCGGCCTTCGCCACGCTGGCCTTATCGTTCTGGCCCTACATGATTCCGTTCGTCGTCACGATCGACGAGGCCGCGGCGCCCCATGCAAGTCTCGCATTCATGTTCTGGGGCGCCGGCCTGTTCGTATTCCCGCTGATGCTGCTCTATGTGGCGATCGGCTATCGCGTCTTCCGCGGCAAGTCGGCCCCTGCTGCCGATCACTACTGACGGCTGCACGCTCGAAGTTGCCGTGAGCTGTCACGGATAAAAAGAAAGGCGCCGGTTTCGGCGCCTTTCTCGTTCAGAACTCTTGCGAGGCTGGTTCAGGATTTGGGCATGACGCCGGGGCTGTTGTCCGGCCATTGGGCGATCAGCTTCTCGTCGATGTTGAAGTGCTGGGCGACCAGTTTGGGTGGCGTGTGCGTCAGCCAGTAGGAGAGCGACACCTCCTCGTAGCGAGGGGCTCGAAACACGCCGACGAACTGCAGCTCGGTGTCGCCGACGTTCTCGACATAGTGGCCGAGATTGCGCCGGACATAGCCGATGTCGCCGGCCGCGAAGTCCGTCGTGAACGCATTGGGGCCGGTGTCGAACACCGTCATTCGCGCCTTGCCCTTGATGTAGTACTGCCACTCGTCGGCATTCGGATGCCAGTGCATCTCCCTGACAGCGCCCGGCGGCATCGACACCAGCGCCGCAGCGACGGTGGTGGCAACCTTGAAGGTCGTGCTGTCGGCGACGCGGATGCTGCCGGCGGAGCTCTCCTTGACCGGGGCCGAGCCGCCGAGCGAGTGGACGAAGGGGTAGGGCGGCGCTTCGGCGTGCTTCGCAACGGCTGCGCGATCGGCGGCGAGATCGCCGGGCACGGTCCCCTGGAAGATCCAGCGGTTGTGCAGCGGGATCTTTGCGAACGCGTCGGCCGGAACACCGAAGTTCTTCGCCAGCACCTCGGGCGGCGTGTGGGCGAACCAGTCGGTCACCAGGAGCGTGTTGAATTCATTGGCGTGGCCGTCGTCGAAACAGATCACGAACTCGCAACCATCGGGGCCCAAGCCCTGCAGCGAATGCGGCGCGCCCGGCGGAAAATACCAGAGGTCGCCGACTTTGAGGTCGCCGACATAGGGACGACCCTGCGTGTCGAGCACGGTGACGCGGCAGGAGCCGTAGGTCAGGATCGCCCATTCGGCAGCCTGGTGCCAATGCAGCTCGCGGATTCCGCCGGCAGCCAGCCGCATATTGACGCCGGAGATCTCTTTCGAGATGGCGAAATCCTCGACCGTGACCTGACGGGCCCAGCCGCCATTCTGGATGCGCCTCGGCGCATTGTTGAACGAGGCCCAATCCATCGGCAGGCCGCCGACGTCCGTCGGGGGCGGGGTTTGGGCTGAGGGGAAGTGCTTGGCAAGGTCCGGATCTTGAGGACCGGGATCGGACAGGCTTCCCGGGCTCTTGGCGTTCACGGCGCCTTGCGGCGGCTCGTCCGGATTGCCGAAAGTTGCGGCCTGCGCGCTGGAGCCGACCATGGCGGCGCCTGCCGCGGACATGGCCAGCAAATCACGTCTTGAGAACATCTTGGGTCGCTCCTGAAAAATGTCGAAAGCCCTCCGTAGCGACGGGGCTCCAACTGACAAACCTAGTTTCCGGTCGCCGATTCAGCTTCCGTGAACGCGCTCTTTTTGCCGGAATGCACTGGCTGCTGCGGCCGGCTCCGAACATGTGCAATTGCGAAATTCGGCTTCGTTTTGAAAAGACGGCTCTGCCCGCACGATCCTTAACTGGCCCGGAGAATTGCCATATCGCGAGATATCGAGATGACAACGAAATCGGTTCGTCCCTACCGTGAACCCGCCGGCGGCTGGGGCGCACTCAAGGCGCTCAGCGAGGCGCTTCTGGTGCAGCGGGCGCCGCTGAAGGGTGCAGCGACGCTCAGCAGGATGAATCAGCCGGAGGGCTTTGATTGCCCCGGCTGCGCCTGGCCAGATCCGAAGCACACCTCGTCATTCGAATTCTGCGAGAACGGCGGCAAGGCGGTCGCCTGGGAGACGACATCGAAGCGCTGCACGCCCGAATTCTTTGCCGAGCATACCGTCACGGAGCTCGCGAGTTGGAACGATTACGATCTCGAAATGGTAGGTCGGCTCGCCCATCCGATGGCCTATGACGCCGCATCCGACCGCTATCTCCCGGTGCAATGGAGCGACGCATTCGCCATGATCGGCCGCGAGCTGAATGCGCTGCCGGATCCGAACATGGCGGAGTTCTATACGTCCGGGCGAACCTCGAACGAAGCCGCCTTCCTCTATCAGCTGTTCGTGCGCGAGTACGGCACCAACAACTTTCCCGACTGCTCGAACATGTGCCACGAGGCGACCAGCGTCGGCCTGCCGGAATCGCTCGGCGTCGGCAAGGGCACCGTGCTGCTGGAGGATTTCGACAAGGCCGATTGCATCTTCATCTTCGGCCAGAATCCAGGCACCAACAGCCCGCGGATGATGACCAGCCTGCGCAACGCGGCCCGCCGAGGGGCCTCGATCATCTCGTTCAATCCGTTCCGCGAGCGCGCGCTGGAGCGCTTCCAGGCGCCGCAGAGCCCGGTTGAGATGATCACGCTGTCGTCGACGACGATCAGCTCGAAGCTTTTCCAGGTGCGTGTCGGTGGCGACGTCGCCGTCCTCAAGGGGATCATGAAGATCCTCGTCGAAACGGACGAGGCCGCCCRTGCGGCCGAGCAGCCGGAGATCCTGGACTGGGATTTCATTCGCGGGCACACCGCGGGCATCGACGCGCTGATCGACGATCTCAAGCGAACGCAATGGCCCGACATCGAACGTCAGTCCGGCCTGACGCGCGAGGACCTGGAATATGCCGCCGGCGCCTATATGAAGGCGGAGCGCGCCATCCTTGTCTACGGCATGGGCATTACCCAGCACCAGCGTGGCGCGCACAACGTGCAGCAGATCGCCAATCTTGCGCTCTTGCGCGGCAATGTGGGACGCGACGGCGCCGGCGTTTGTCCGGTTCGCGGTCATTCCAACGTGCAGGGCGACCGAACCGTGGGGATCACGGAGACCCCCAAGGCGGATTTCCTCGAGCGCCTCGAGCACCGCTTCGGTTTCAAGCCGCCGAGCGCGCCGGGACACAACGTCGTGACGGCATTGGAGGCAATGATCCGCGGCGAAGTGAAGGTCTTTTTCGCGATGGGTGGCAACTTTGCCGCGGCCATACCCGACTGGCAGGCGACGCAGGCCGCGCTGCGCAAGCTCGATCTGACCGTCCACGTCTCCACGAAGCTCAACCGCAGCCATCTGATCCATGGCCGCGCCGCCCTGATCCTGCCGTGCCTCGGGCGAACCGAGATCGACATTCAGGAATCGGAGCCGCAGTCGATCACGGTCGAGGATTCGATGTCGATGGTCCACGCCTCGGGCGGTCGCAACAAGCCGGCGTCCGAGCACCTTCTCAGCGAGGTCGCGATCGTCGCAGGCCTCGCCAAGGCGACGCTCGGCGAGCGCACGGTGGTCGATTGGGACGGCTTTGTGGGCGACTACGATCGCATCCGGGATGCGATCGAGGCCGTCTTCCCTATCTTCGAGAGCTACAATGCCCGTATCCGCATTCCCGGCGGCTTCCATCTGACCTCGACCGCGCGGGAGCGCATCTGGGCAACGCCGTCCGGCAAGGCCAATTTCCTGGTGTTTGAGGGCTGCGGCGAGGACCCGCCGCAGGCCGATCCGGATTTCCTGTGGCTCAGCACGATACGCAGCCACGACCAGTACAACACGACGCTCTACTCGCTGTCGGATCGCTATCGCGGCGTCTTCGGCCAGCGCGACGTGGTTTTCCTCAACGAATATGAACTGAAGAAGCGCGGGCTCGTGGACGGCGATCGCGTCGACCTGATCACGGAGTCGACCGATGGCGCCGAGCGGATCGTGCGCAACTTCCGCGTGGTGGCGTATTCGTTTCCGACCGGCTGCTGTGCCGCGTACTATCCGGAGACCAATCCGCTGGTGCCGCTCTATGCCCGTGATCCCCTCAGCTTTACGCCGTCATTCAAGGGCATCCCGATCCGCCTGGTGCGCTCGACCGCCCCGGCGCAATAGAGCGGGTCAGGCGTCGGCGTCCCGACCGGATGGCGGCGATGACGCCGGCGTCGCGATCGGCAGCGTAAACCAGAACCGGGCGCCGCGATCGGTGCCAAGGCCTTCGGCGCCAAGTCCTTCGGTGCTAAGTCCTTCGGCGTCGATCCGGCCGCCATGCGCTTCGACGATGGACCGGCAGATCGGCAGCCCCATGCCCATGCCGGACTCCTTGGTCGTGAAAAAGCTTTCGAACACCCGGCCGGCATGTTCGGCGGAGATGCCGGGACCGTTGTCCTCCACGGAGCAGCACAGGGTTGTCACGTCCTGCGCGGCGGTGGTGATGACGATCTTGCCATGGTCGCGTCCCGCCTGCGCCATCGCTTGCACGGCGTTGATGGCCAGATTGACGATCACCTGCTGGAGCTGGGTGCGGTCGCCGAGCACGAGTGCAGCTTCCGCGTCGGGCCGGTGCAGGATCGTTACGCCTCGGGATTCCATCTCGTGGCGCAGGAACAGAAGCGCCTCGCGAATGACATCGTCAAGCGACAGAACGGCACGCTCCGGCGCCTTGCTTGAAGCCATCCCGTGAACACGCGCCACGATGTTCGCGGCCCGCCTCGTATCCGTGGCCATATTCTCGATTGCGCTGCGGACCTCGGCCATGTCGGGAATGGGCCTGTTCAGCCAGCGCAGCCCGGCGGCGGCGTTGGTCGCGATGGCGGCCAAAGGCTGGTTGACTTCGTGCGCGATGGAGGCGGTGAGCTCACCGAGCATCGAGACGCGCGCCGCATGCGCGAACTCCGCCTGCACCTGCCGAAGTCTCTCCTGGGCGCGGACGCGTTGCGAGATGTCGATCGTGGCGACCAGGCTTATTTCGAGATCATTGATTGGACCGACGCGGGCCGTGGTGAAGAGAACGTCGACGACGCGGCCGTCCCACGTCACCATCTTGGTTTCTTCCTCGAAGTTCGTTTCACCGCGAAAGCGGGACTCCATGGCCCGCCGAAACGTATCCGGGCGTGCCTTCCAGGTGTCGGACATGGAACGCCCGACATAGCCGTCGACGCCTCCTCCGAACATCTGGATGGCCCGTTCGTTGGCTTCCTGAAACGAGAGCGCGTCCATGCAGGTCCGGAGAAAGTCGGGATGGCTGTCGAAATAGCTGCCGAGGTCCTTGATGCCCTCGGCTCGCAGTTTTCGGAACAGCACCACCAGTCTGCTGGCGTCGAGCTGACGGAGGGCGATCGGCATGCGGCCGAACAGGTGGCGGTAGCGCTGCTCGCTCCGCTCCAGCTCGGTGTGGTCCTTCTTCTGGGCGGTGATATCCATGACCGCGCCGATGAACCGAAATTGTCCGCGCTCTTCCGACGTTCCACGGGCGACCACGCGAATGTGCCTGATCGAGCCATCGCTCAGGATCAGCCGATGTTCCAGGGAAAAGTCGTTCCTGTCGTTCGTGGCGCGATCGAGCGCCTCGCGTACGGCATTGAGATCGTCGGGATGCGTACGCTTCAGGATAGTGTCGAGCGACGGCGGCAAGGTCGGCTCGAGATCGAAGATCCTGAACGTCTCTTCGGACCAGAACAGCTCGCCGCTGGCGACGTTCCAGCCAAAGCTGCCGGTGTGGCTGAGCTTCTGGGCCTCGGCGAGATAGGCGACCTGACGCCGCCGCAAGACGTCCTCGCGCTCGAGCCGGTGCTGCCGCCTGACCAGGCTCGCGATCGCAAGCAACGACAACACGACAATGACGACCAGCAGGGCGAGGGCGCTGGTGGTGAGGTCGATCCCGAGCAGGAAGCACGTGAATGACAACACGCCGAGCGCGACGCCTCCCAGGACCCAAAGGGCGGGATGAGCGTAGCGCGAATGGTCGGGCCACGATGCGCGACAGACCATACCCGTGTGACGGACCGTCGCGGGTTCCTTGCCTTCGTGAGCGAGTCCGAGTTGGGCCAGCAGATTGAAGAGGTCCAAGAGATACTCGCCGGGCATGAGACCAATTCCCGAGCCCGGATGTCCGGACGCGGGATGCAAGCGATGTACCGCAGCGTGGAAAACCGGTCTTTTGCTTTTTCGCGGACCCTTTGTCAAAACGCACGGCGTCGCGATGCGAGCCTGCGCGCAGATCCGGGATGTTGCCGCGGGAAGGATTCCGCGACCTTAAGCCAACGCCGCGGTGGGCCTCGTCACGCCGAAACGCCTCTCGAACTCGGCGACATCGACAACGCCGCGCCGATGGGTCCCGTCGCCGATCTTGCGGCCGCCGTCCCAGGCCTCGACCTCGAACACGACGCTCCTGGCTTCGACGGCGACGACCCGTGCGACCGCGCGCACGGTGCGGCCGACCGGCGTCGCCGCCAGATGACGGACGTTGACCATCATCCCGACGCTGACATAGCCGGTCGGCAGGGACGGCTGGATCGCCGATCCCGCCGCCATCTCCATGTGCAGGATCATCATCGGCGTGCCGTAGACCTCAGGCATTCCCGGCACCACGTGGCCGACCGTCATCTCCGCCGTGACGGTCACCAGCTTTTCCGCCGTCATGCCGACGCTCACCTGATCAAGCGGACTCATGGCCCAATCCGGCATCTGCTTCACTCGTGGAGGGGGCGGGTGTCTCGACCGCATGTGGCTTGCGGTTGGTGAACCAATTGCCGAGCCGGTCGAGATAGAGATAGACCACGGGCGTGGTGTAGAGCGTCAGGATCTGCGAGAGCATCAAGCCGCCGACGATCGTGTAGCCGAGCGGCTGGCGCAGTTCGGCGCCGGTGCCGTTGCCGAGCATCAGAGGCACGCCGCCGAGTAGCGCGGCCATGGTCGTCATCAGGATCGGACGAAAGCGGAGCGTGCAGGCCTGGTAGATCGCTTCCTCAGGGCTCAGCCCTTGATTGCGCTCCACCTCGAGGGCGAAGTCGACCAGCATGATGCCATTCTTCTTGACGATGCYGATCAGCAGGATGATGCCGATGATGGCGATGACGCTGAGATCCATGTGGACTGCCAGCAGCAGCAGCAGCGCGCCGATGCCGGCGGAAGGCAGCGTCGACAGGATCGTGATCGGATGGATCAGGCTCTCATAGAGGACGCCGAGGATGATGTAGATCACGATCAGCGCCGCCCCGATCAGCAGCGGTGTGCCGGACAGGGACGACTCGAAAGCTTGCGCGTTGCCCTGGAACGAGGTCGACAGCGAGGCGGGCTTACCGGTGTCCTTCTCGATCTTCTGGATCGCCGTCACCGCATCGCCCAGCGCTACGCCCGGTCGCAGGTTGAACGAGATCGTCACCGAGGGAAACAGGCCCTGGTGATTGATCAGAATCGGCGCCGGCATGATGACGCTGTGGACCAGCGTGCTCAGAGGTACCTGTTGGCCGGTGGCCGAGTTCAGGTAGATATCCTTGAGCGCGTCAGGCCCATACTGGAAGGCTGGATCGACCTCCATGACCACGTGGTATTGGTTCAGCGAGGTGAACATGGTGGAGACGATGCGCTGACCGTACGCGTCGTCGAGGGTGTTGTCGATCGTCGTGGGCAGGATGCCGAAGCTCGAGGCGACTTCGCGATTGACGGTGACCTGCAGCCTCGGGCCGGCATTGGCCTGGTCGCTCGCGACGTCGGTGACGAGGTCGAGCGCGCGAATCTTCTCCAGGAAGATCGCCGACCAGTGGTTGAGTTCGTTGGAATCGGCGTCCGTCAGCGTGAACTGATACTGCGTCTTCGACAGGCGCGCGCCGATCGTGATGTCCTGGGCCGACTGCATGTAAAGCTTGATGCCCTGGATATGGGCGAGCCGGGGTTCCAGCCGCGCGATCACCTGGTCGGCGCTGGCCTTGCGTTCCGGCTTCGGCTTCAGGACGATGAAGATGCGCCCCTGGTTGAGGGTCGCGGTCGGGCCGCCCGGACCGATATAGCTCGCCACCGACTGGATCGCCGGATCCTTTGACAGGATGTCGACGACCGCCTGCTGGCGTTCGGACATGGCGGGGAAGGAGATGTCCTGGGCAGCCTCGGTGATGCCGACAATCTGTCCGGTATCCTGTTGCGGGAAGAAGCCTTTCGGGATGATCACATAGAGATAGCCGGTCAGCGCGATCGTCGAGAGCATCACGAGCAGCGTCACGAAACGATGGCGCAGCACGATTCGCAGGCCGCGCGCGTACAGCGCAAGCAGGCCATCGAAGCCGCGCTCGAACATGAGATAGAGCCGGCCATGCTTCCTGCGCGATTCGTCCTTCAGGAGGCGCGCGCACATCATCGGCGTCAAGGTGAGCGAGATCACCAGCGACAGCAGCAGCGATGCGGTGATCGTGACGGCGAACTCCTGGAACAGCTTTCCGACGTAGCCGCCCATCAGGAACAGCGGGATGAACACCGCGATCAGCGACAGGGTGATGGAGACGATCGTGAAGCCGATTTCGCTGGAGCCTTTGAGCGCAGCCTCCATGGGCGTCATGCCCTGCTCGAGATGGCGCACGATGTTCTCGATGACCACCACGGCGTCGTCGACCACGAATCCCACCGCGATCGACAGCGCCATCAGCGAGAGGTTGTCGAGACTGTAGCCGAGCACATAGAGGACCGCGAAGGTGCCGATCAGCGCCAGGGGAACAGTGATCGCCGGGATGATGGTGGCCCAGAAGTTCCGCAGGAACAGGAATATCACCATCACCACCAAGGCGACGGTCAGCATCAGCGTGAATTGCACATCGGAAACCGCAGCGCGAATCGTGGCGGTGCGGTCGGCGGCGATCGTCACCTTGATCGCCGGCGGAACGGAAGCCTGCAGCTGCGGCAGCAGTTTCTTGATGCGATCGACGGTTTCGATGACGTTGGCGCCGGGGACGCGCTGGACGGCGAGGATGACGGCGGGGTCCTTGCCGTACCAGCCGGCCAGCAGATCGTTTTCGGGCCCCTCGATCGCCGAGCCGATGTCGCGCAGCCGCACCGGCGAGCCGTTGCGATAGGCGATGATGAGGGCTTCATAGGCGGAGGGCTTCAGCAACTGGTCGTTGGTATTGAGCGTATAAGTGACGCGCGGGCTGTTGAGCGTGCCCTTGGGCAGGTCGACATTGGCGCCGGCGATCACGGTGCGGACGTCTTCGAGGCCGATGCCGCGGGCGGCAAGCGCCTGCGGATTGACGCGGATGCGGATGGCGGGCTTCTGCTGGCCGCCGATACCGACCAGGCCCACGCCCGGCACTTGGGAAATCTTGGGCAGCAGGATGTTTTCCGCGTAGGCATCGACCGTGGTCTGCTGCATCGACTCTGACGTCAGCGCGATCAGCATGATCGGCGTTTCCGCCGGATTCACCTTCCTGATCGTCGGCGGGTAGGGGATGTTCTGCGGCAGGTACGGGCTCGCGGCGTTGATCGCGGAGAGCACGTCGACCGCCGCGCTGTCCACCGTGCGCGACAGCTCGAACTGCACCGTGAGCTGGGCGACGCCGAGTGCGCTGGACGAGGTGAGCTGCGTGACGCCGGGGATCTGGCTGAGCTGCTGTTCGAGTGGCGTCGCGACCGACGAGGCGATGGTTCCGGGGTCGGCGCCGGGCAGTTGCGCCGAGATCTGGATCGTCGGGTAGTTGACGTTCGGCAGCGCGCCGACCGGCAACAGGGGATAGGCCGCGAGGCCGCACAGCAGCAGGCCCGCCATCAGCAGAGCGGTTGCAATCGGCCGCAGGATGAAGGGCGCGGACAGGTTCATGGGAGCGCGTCCTGCACGGAGCTTTGCAGGTCGGCTTCGCGCGCGGCCTTGCCGTGCAGTTCCCGAACCTGGCTTCCTTCCGTCAGCCGATACTGACCGTCGACGACGACGGTATCACCTGATTTCAGTCCCTGGTCGATCAGGGCCTGCCCGTCGCTGATCTGTGCGACGTGAACGGGACGCAAGGAAGCGGTCTGGTTGGGAGCGACGACATAGACATAGCTGCCGTTCGGGCCCTGCTGGACTGCGGAGCCGGCGACCGTCAGCGCATCCTTCTGAATCTTCAGCAGCAGCCGGGCATTCACCAGCTGTCCCGGCCACAGCCGGTGCTCGTGATTGGCGAATGTGGCCTTGAGCTGGACGGTGCCGGTCGTCCCTGCGATCTCGTTGTTGACGAGCAGCAGCGTGCCTTCGCCGAGCTTAATCTTGTTGTCCTGGCTGTAGGCGATGACCTTCAACTGGCCTTTTGCTTCGTGTTCCTGGATCACGGGCAGATCCGTCTGCGGAAGGGTGAACAGCAGCGAAATCGGCTCGATCTGGGTGACGACGACGAGACCGTTCGGGTCGGTCGGATGAATCACGTTGCCGACATCGATCTGGCGGACGCCGGTGATGCCGGGAATGGCCGATGTCAGGCGCGTGTAGCTGAGCTGGACGTTGGCCTCGTCGATCTGCGCCTGGTCCGCTTTCACGGCGGCCTTGAGTTGGGCCACCTGCGCGGTCTGCGTCTCGATCAGCTGCGGGGTCGCATAACCCTTGTCACCGAGTTTACTGTAACGGGAGAGATTGGCTTCGGCATTGGTGAGTTGGGCCTGATCTCGGTCGCGATTGGCCGTCAATTGCTCGATCTGGGCCTCGTAGGGACGCGGGTCGATCTGGGCGAGCAGATCTCCGGCCTTGACGGTCTGTCCCTCGGTGAAGGCGATCTTGACGATCTGTCCCTGAATCTGGCTGCGCACGACATCGGTGTTGTAGGCGATCACGGTGCCGATGCCGCGCAGATAGATCGGAACGTCCTTGCCGATGACCGCCGCGGTGACCACCGGTACGGCCGCGGGCACTGGCGCGGCGGCGACGACCGGCTTCCGGTCCGCGGCGAAGAACCAGAGGCCGGCTCCGACGAGAATCGCGGCGAGAGCGACAAGCGCGATGGCGAGATTTCGTTTCATGAGACCGTCCTGGATGTCAGGGATTGCTTGAGCCGCTGATCGAAGTCGTGCTGCCCGTTGCGGCAGGGCCTTGCACCGGGACGGACGGACTGATTCCGGCGCCGCCGAGCTCGGTGGCTCCGAGCGGTATCCCGACGCGTCCGACCGTCGATGCTGAAGGCAGCGGAGGCGCCGCCGTGATGCTGCCGTTGCAGGTGACGGATGAGCCCCCGGACAGTCCGCCGCCGTCGAACAAGGCTCCGGACGAGGCGGTATTGCCGGATCCGGCACAACCCGCCGTGCTTTGCGCCGGATTGAGCGGCGAAATGCCGGGTGTTGCGATCTCGGTCGATCCCAGCGGAACGCCGACGGGCCGCGTGGATTGCGGGTTGAGCGGCGACGTCGCCAGCATGCCGGTGGAAGGCTGCATTCCCGGCATGGTCGTTTGAGCGGACGTCGCAGCCGGGACGAGCCACAGCATGCCGGCCGTGAGTGCCACGGCGAGCGGTATCAGGGTGAACCGGCGCGAGCTGGATCTTCCCGAGCCGACGTCGTTCGATGGGTGCTGCTCTCGCATGAAAAATGCTCCGGCTGAATGCTGTCGAGCACTAGAGAGGTGCGGAACGGTGGGGTATTTCCAGAACGCACGTCCCGCTACCCGGCAGCACGACGACAACGGGCATTCGACGCATCGTAAGCGGGCATTCGTCTTCGTTCGGCCGCGTCGCCGAGTTGCCTCGCCGATGACAGCGCCGTTGGCCGGCTTTGGCTTCGGCTCGCTTTCGCTATTTCAGAATGGCCCGCACATGCGCGAGTTCCCGGCTGCATGTGCCTGTGTCGCCGTTTTGTTCGGCGGTACGTGCGCGGTCAAGCGAATCCAGCGCATCCGCGAAAACCGCTCCGCGGCCGCCTTCGGCCTCTGCAATCGAGCGAGGCGTCGGTTGATGACTGCGCAGCGCGCTGAGGCTCTCCCGCTGCCAGCCGTGGGCGCCCGCGTCTTTTTCTATGGCCTGATCCAGCTGGATCTGGGTTTTCGCGATGTCGTCCGCACAAGTGCCTGCACGCGCGGGCGAAGCTGCGCACAACAGGATGAGAAGCGCGATCTGGAGATTTGCTGTGGATGTCATGTGTCCGATCCCATGCATGGAGTTCAATCAGCATCAGATGCGACCTCTTGAATGCCAAAGCGGATCGTTCGTCTTTCGCGTATGAACGCCGGCCGTTCACAGTAATGAGAGGTCTGTACGCCTGACATATGCGCTGCGCTTTGAAGTGCGCGCCCTAGCTAGGCAGTGTCCCGAGGATGCACGAGCAGCCGTTGTCTCGATCGGCATGTCCCGACGTGCGAAGTGGCAAGGGCCGTTGTTTGCCGAAATACGCCGGCGAGTGTCGACACTACTGTCGCACCATTCCAACCTGGAGTGATCCCGACATGAAACACCTCAACGCTGGCCTCGCCTTCGCTGCCACTCTCTCCCTGTTCGCGACCGTCGCCCCGGCGCGCGCTGAACCCCCGAAGAACATCGTCCTGGTGCACGGCGCCTGGGTCGATGCGTCCGGCTGGAAGCCGGTCTACGAGATCCTGGTCAAGGAAGGCTTCCGCGTCAGCATGCTGCAGGAGCCCGAGACGTCGTTTGGCGATGATGTCACGGCGGCGAAGCGGCTGCTCGATCTCCAGAATGGCCCGACGCTTCTGGTCGGCCACAGCTATGGCGGCTCGATCATCACCGAGGCGGGTGTTCATCCCAACGTGGTCGGCCTGGTCTACGTCGCTGCGCATGCGCCCGACGTCGGAGAGGACGAAGCGGCGCTGGGCAAGAAGACGCCGAGCGTACTTGGAAAGACCGAAGGCGCCATCAAGGTCACGCCCGACAAATTCACCTATCTCGATCCCGTGCAATTCCCCAAGCTGTTCGCCCCCGATCTGCCGCGCGAGCAGGCGGAGTTCGAATCACGCTCCCAGGTTCTGGCCGCGACGCAGGTGTTCAGCACGCCGCTGACGGCGGCTGCGTGGAAGACCAAGCCGAGCTGGGGCATCGTTGCCGGCAACGACCAGATCATCAATCCGGATCTCGAGCGCTGGTATTACGAGCGCGCCAAGAGCCACACCACCGTGATCCCGGGTGCAAGCCACTCGGTCTACGAGTCGCATCCGAAGGAAGTGGCGGAGATCATCACCCGTGCCGCTCGCAGCATCGATCAACCGGCCACCCGCTGACGCGTTTTGCCGGTCCTGACGCACGGCCGGCAGAAGGAAGGACGGCGGGAGAGACAGCACTCCCGCCGGCCCGACTGCCCCTCCGGAGAATTCCATGAGCATGATCGAGACGACCGGCACGATCCTGGACTGGGACGTGACGACGGTGAAGCGGGCTGGACTGAGCCGCGATCTGCCGTCCGGCAATCCGGACCTGATGTGGGTCGCGAATTCGTCGACTTTGATCTACGGCGAGCGGGATGCCATCCTCGTCGACACGTTCCTCACCGCCGGGCAGTCGAAGACGTTGCTGGATTGGGTCGTGTCGCGGGAACGAAATCTGACCGCGATCTACGTCACGCATGGCCACGGTGATCATTTCTTCGGCCTCGCGCCGCTGCTCGATCGCTTTCCGCGGGCACGGGCCGTTGCCGTTCCCGAGGTTGTCGACGAGATGAAGACGCAGCTTTCGCCGGCATCGCTCGACGGTTTCTGGCGCAAGCGCTTTCCGGGCGAGATCGCACAGCGCCTGGTCGCTGCAGAGCCTCTCGAAGGCGAGCTCACGCTCGAGGGACACAAGCTCGTCGTCATCGACATGGGACGAACCGACACGGCGCGTTCCACCGCCCTTCATGTCCCGTCTCTCGATCTGATCGTCGCCGGCGACACCGTGTACAACGGCATTCATCCTTATCTCGCCGAAACCGACACGCAGAGCCGGCTGGAATGGATCGCCGCGCTCGATCGGCTCGAAGCGTTGAAGCCCCGCTTCGTGGTGGCCGGACACAAGAAGCCGGAGAACGATGACGATCCGCGCAGCATCGCGGAGACCCGGCAATATCTGCTCGATTTCAACCGCCTCGACCAGGCGACGATTTCTCCGCGCGAACTCTACGAGGCGATGCTCGCGCTTCATCCCGACCGTGCCAATCCGGGATCGCTCTGGAGCGGAGCCAACGCCGCAAAGGGGCCAAGGTCATGACGAGCTGGCAGAACAACCGCGCCGCGCGCGATGCCCGCATTGCGGCCGGTGCCGGCCTGGCCCACGGCAAGGTCGTGGAAGCATCCGACGCAACGCGCCTGCTGGAGGCCGTGATCCGGCCGGGCGACCGGGTTTGCCTCGAAGGCGACAACCAGAAGCAGGCGGATCTCTTGAGCCGCGCGCTGCTGGCGGTCGATCTGTCCAAGGTCAACGATCTGCACATGGTGCAGTCGGGCGTCGTTCTGCCCGAACATCTGGACCTGTTCGACCGCGGGGTCGCGAAGCGGCTCGACTATGCCTATTCCGGGCCGCAATCGGCGCGCATCGCGCGCATGCTGTTCGGCGGCAAGATCGAGCTGGGAGCAATTCACACCTATCTCGAACTGTTCGCGCGCTACTTCATCGATCTCACCCCGCACGTCGCCCTGATCGCCGCCGTCAGCGCCGACCGTGACGGCAACCTCTACACCGGCCCGAACACCGAGGACACGCCCACCGTGGTGGAGGCAACGGCGTTCAAGGACGGCGTCGTGATCGCCCAGGTCAACGAGATCGTCGAGACGGTTCCGCGGGTCGATATCCCGGCGGACCGCGTCCATTTCGTCGTCAAGTCCGACAAGCCGTTCTTCGTCGAGCCACTGTTCACGCGCGATCCGGCGGCGATCACCGAGGGGCAGATCCTGACCGCGATGCTCGCGATCAAGGGCATCTATGCGCCCTATGGCGTGCAGCGGATCAATCACGGGATCGGCTTCAGCACGGCCGCGATCGAGCTTCTGCTGCCGACGTTCGGCRAGAGGCTGGGCCTGAAGGGCAGGATCGCAACCCACTTCGCCCTGAATCCGCATCCCGCGCTCATTCCCGCGATCGAGTCCGGTTGGGTCCGGCAGATCCACTCCTTCGGCTCGGAGGTCGGCATGGACGAATACATCCGGGCCCGATCCGACGTCTATTTCACCGGCCCCGACGGCTCGCTGCGCTCCAACCGCGCGTTTTGCCAGACCGCCGGACTCTATGCCTGCGACATGTTCATCGGCTCCACACTGCAGATCGATCTCCAGGGAAATTCTTCGACCATCACCACCTCGCGCATCGCCGGGTTCGGCGGCGCGCCGAACATGGGCGCGGATGCGCGCGGGCGCAGGCATCCGAGCGAGCCCTGGCTGAAGGCCGGCGCGGAGGCCGATCCGGACAGCCCGGCGCCGTTGCGCCGGGGCCGCAAGCTGGTGGTGCAGATTGGCGAGACTTTCGGCGACAAGAACGTCCCGTTGTTCGTCGAGAAGCTCGATGCGATCGAGCTCGCCGAGAAGCTCAACCTCGAGCTCGCGCCGGTGATGATCTACGGCGACGACGTCACGCACATCGTCACCGAGGAGGGCGTGGCAAACCTCCTGTTGTGCCGTACGGCGCAAGAGCGCGAGCAGGCGATCCGCGGCGTCGCCGGATACACCGATGTCGGTCGCGGGCGGGATCGCAGCATGGTCGCGCAGCTGCGCGAGCGCGGCGTGATCCGGCGGCCGGAAGATATCGGCATCAATCCGCTCGATGCGGATCGCAACATGCTGGCGGCGCGCTCGATCAAGGATCTCGTGCGCTGGTCGGGCGGGCTCTACGCGCCGCCGTCGAAATTCAGGAACTGGTGAGGACAGGCCATGGAAGATCTCAGCTTTCATCATCCGGTTCGCGAGCGTGCGGGCGGTATCAGGCAGAGCGCGATCGTGGGCGTGGTCGCCTCGGGCAATCTGGAAGTCCTGGTCGAGCGCGTCCTGCCGGATGCGGAATGCGCGGTCGAGATCAAAACCGCGGCGATGGGCTTCGGCGAAGTCTGGAGCGCCGTCATTGGCGATTTCGTCGAGCGCTATTCGCCCGGCGGGCTGAAATTTTCCATCAATGACGGCGGCGCGCGGCCCGACACGGTCTCGCTTCGGCTGGCGCAGGCGGTGCGATTGATCGCGGGGAGCGAGCAATGACCGCGCCGCTCCCGCACATCGCCCCGGCCGAACGGGCCCGCAGCACGAGCTTCAACGAGGCATCGGCGCGGACGAGGCTTGATCTGCTGCTTGATGCCGGCAGCCTGGTCGAGTTCATCGGGCCGGAACAGCGCGAGGTCAGTCCGCATCTGGAGATATTCGGCCTTCCCGAGCAGTTCGATGACGGCATCGTCGTCGGCCATGGCCGGCTCGGCGGCGCGCCGGTCTTCGTCGCCGCGCAGGAAGGACGTTTCATGGGCGGCGCCTTCGGCGAGGTGCACGGCGCCAAACTGCTGGGTCTGCTCCGCGCAGCGCGCGAGATCGGATCGATCCCCGTTCTGATCCTGCTCGATACCGGCGGCGTCCGGCTGCAGGAGGCCAATGCCGGTGAGCTCGCCATCGCCGAGATCATGCGTGCGGTGATGGAGGCGCGCAGTGCTGGCGTGAAGGTCATCGGCCTGATCGGCGGGCGCTCCGGCTGCTACGGCGGCGGCGGTCTGATCGCAGGCTGTTGCTCCGCGCTCGCCGTGTCGGAGGCGGGACGGATCGCGGTTTCGGGCCCCGAGGTGATCGAGACCAATCGCGGCGTCGAGGAGTTCGACTCCCGTGACCGTGCCCTGGTCTGGCGCACCATGGGCGGCAAGCACCGGCGGCTGCTCGGTGCAGCCGACGTCTTCGCCGATGACACTGTGCAGGATTTTCGCGAGGCCGCACTCGAGCTGATCGGGTTGATCGGCCCCTTCGGCCTCGACCGGCTCAGGGCGGAGCAGGGGCGTCTGGCCGACAGGTTGCGCCGCTTCGGCGCTTGCCAGGACGCCGTCGATATCTGGACCGTGGAAGGTGTTGCGCATGCGGAAACGGTTCCGGAATTGCCGGCCGACCAGTTCATTGCGCTCGCTAGCAGGATCGGGAGGAGCAGCCGTGACGCTCGATGACATTCTCGCCTCGCTGTTTCCCGACGGCCATGAGGTCAGGAACGACAATGGCGTCATTGCCGGCGCGGCGACGCTGCGGTCCGGCGGCAGGATACTCGTGATTGGTGTTGCGGATCGGACTGCGCTCGGCGTCGACGAGGCGATCAGGCTTTCCGCGCATGTTCTGGAGTCGATCGACCGGGGGAGCGGACCGATCCTGGTGCTCGTCGACAGCGACAGCCAGCGCATGAGCAAGCGTGACGAGCTGCTTGGGCTCAACGAATTCCTCGCGCATCTGGCGAAAGTGCTGATCCACGCGGACATGCACGGCCGCCCGACCATCGGTCTTCTCTACGGCCACTCGGCGGCGGGGGCCCTGCTTGCGACGGGCCTTGCGACGCGCGTGCTGGTCGGATTGCCCGGCGCCTCTCCCGCGGTGATGGATCTGCCGTCGATGGCGAAGGTCACCAAATTGTCGATGACCGCTCTTGAGGAGAAAGCCAAATCGACGCCGGTTTTCGCGCCGGGGCTCTCCAATCTCGAGCAGATGGGTGCCGTTCATATGACATGGAGCGATGCCACCTCACTCGCAGACCAGCTGGAGGCGCTGCTCGCCGACATGCCGGCTGCGCGGGATCGAAGAGATGCGCTCGGTAAGGAGCGCGGTGGCCGGCCGAAGGCCGCCGATATCGCGGAGCGCGTTCGTGACCTTGCCCTGCAAACCCGCTGAACCGCCGGTCGGTCGCCACGACCTTGTCTTTGTCAGCCCGCAGGGTTGGCGCGCGATGATCGGGATGCGCGGCGATCTCGCAGCCGACCCGCTGGTTTCGCGTTGGTCCGAAATGGGATGGCCGACGATCAGGCGGCGCGCTCTGCCTAGCGAAGCGACCGGCCTTGCGCTCGGCCTGCCGTTGCCGCCCTCCGCCGGCAAGAAGCGGCTGTCGTTTCTCGCGGATATCAACCACGTCACCTCGGTCGCGAGGCCGCCCGCGCTGCGGCAGGTGCGCGCCTCGGCGCCGCGCAACTGGTGGCCGACGCTCGATCGGCTCGACGGGCTCGCGCTCCGTCATTCGGTGGATTTGCGCGTGTTCGGCAGCCTCGCATGGCAATCGCTGACCGGGCTCGATTACGTGACCGCTCGTTCCGACCTCGATGTCCTGTTCGCGTTCCCCCGCGAAACCGATCTGGATCGTCTCGCCGCCGAATTGGCTGCGATCGAGACCGATGCGCCGATGCGGCTCGATGGCGAATTGATGCGCGCGGATGGTGCAGCGGTGAACTGGCGCGAATTCCATGCCGGCACGGACCAGCTTCTGGTCAAGACCATCGGGTGCGTGGCCCTGCTCGACAGGGATCGATTCATTTCGGGAGCGATGGGATCATGATCACAGCGGCCGCGCGAAACATCGAACCGCTTGTTGCCAGCCGGGGGCAGACGCCGTCCGGTATCCGGGCCATCGGCGGCTTCGCTGCCGATTGCCTCGCCATGGAGCTGGAAACCTGGCCCAAGCCGGGGCTCGTGAGCCATGTCGACAATGGTAGTCACGTCGACATGGATGCCGGCACGTTTCGTCGCAGCGCCGCGGCCATCAGGCCTTACCTTCAAAGTCTTGCCGAAGCGGGCGCGCTTGGCTGCGGCATGGGAGTGCTGCGGGTCATCGGCCTGGAGGCCGAACGGGCGATGCTCGAGGCGACCGCGGGCGTTAATACGCATCGCGGCGCGATCTTCGGTCTTGGCCTGTTGTGCGCGGCGGCCGGTGCGAGGGCCGGCGGGCTGGTCGATCCGGCACTTCCGCTCGGCGACGTCGTGGCACGCCTCTGGGGCGCCAGCATACTCGACGGTCCGGTGTTGCTGCACAGCCATGGCAGCGCTGCTCGCCGCCGCTTTCGCGCAGGCGGAGCCCGTATCGAGGCGGCGAGCGGGTTTCCCAGCGTCTACCGGATCGGCTTGCCGGCCCTGCGGAGAACAATGCCTGCCACGCCCGAGGATGCGGAAGCGGCTCGGGTCGAAGCGTGCTTTGCCCTGATTGCGTCCGTGGAAGACACGAATCTGCTGCATCGTGGCGGGCTCGAGGGGCTTCGTTTTGCGCGTCGCGCGGCACGTCGTTTCATCGACGCCGGCGGCGTGCGCGCTCCCGGCTGGCGCGTCAGCGCGCGATGGATCCATGAAAGCTTCGTCGCCCGTCGTCTCAGTCCCGGTGGCTCGGCTGACCTGCTTGCGATGTCGCTCTTCGTCGATGCCCACGACGCGCCGGGGCCATGATGTCCAATGCAATCCTGATGGCGCTGGTGCCGGTGTTCTTTGTCTTGCTGCTTGGATACGCCGCCGGAAGGTTTCATGTCGTCGACAATCTCCATGTCGATGCTCTCAACGCACTCGTGATGGATTTCGCCGTGCCGGCGTCCCTGTTCGCCGCGACCGCCTCAGCGTCGCGCAGTGAGATGATCGAGCAGGTTCCGCTGTTTCTGGTGCTCGGCATAACGATGTCGTTGCTCTATGCCGCCTGGTATCTTGCCGCGCGCAGGTTGTTCAAGGTGTCGCGGCCCGATGCGTCGATTCAGGCACTCACGGTTGGCTTTCCAAATCTTGCCGGCGTCGGTCTTCCAATCCTGACATCCGTCGCGGGACAGGCGGGCGCCGTTCCGGTCGCCGTCGCATTGGCAACCGGTTCGGTCCTCATCAGCCCGGTGACCCTGATCATGGCGGAAATGGACGCCGCCAGGTCCCGTGGCGAGGAAATGGCGGCGCGGCAGATGCTGACGGCAGTGGGGCGTGCGATCACCAAGCCGGTCGTGCTCGCGCCCGTCTTCGGCATCCTGTTTTCCGTGTCGGATCTGAGCCTCGACGCGCTCGCTCATGCCTGCCTCGCCCTGATCGGGAGTTCGGCCGCCGGCGTCGCGCTGTTCCTGACCGGAGCCATCCTGTCGGCACAGTCGTTCCGCCTGAACTGGAAGATCGCGGCCGCAACCGTGGCCGCGGACGTGGTTCGGCCGCTCGCAGCCGTTGCAATCACTCACGTCTTTCCAATCGCTCCCGACACAGCGAGGACGGCCATTCTGCTCGCCGCGGTGCCTTCCGGCTTTTTCGGCATCCTGTTTGCGGTCAACTACCGGCTGGACTCGGCAGCGGTCGGATCGATGGTCATTTCGAGCACCGGATTCAGCGTCGCGACCATGGCGGTCGCGATCGCCGTGCTCTTTCCGCACTAGGCGGCAATCATGACACTTGCGATCCTGTGCTCGGGACAAGGCGGACAGCATCGGGACATGTTCGCCCTGACGGGCGTTGCGCCGGAAGCGACGCACCTGTTTGCACACGCGGCAACGTTGCTGGGCGGCTGGGATCCGCGCGATTTCGTGCGCAGCGAATCTGACGAGGCTCTGCATCGCAACCGGTCCGGCCAGATTCTATGCACGTTGCAGGCACTGGCCGCCGCTGCCGGGCTCAGGGACATCATTCCACATGGCGCTATCATCGCAGGCTACAGCGTCGGTGAGGTGGCGGCATGGGGCGTGGGAGATCTGTTCGAACCGGTCCTCACGCTCGACCTCGCAGTGCGCCGCGCGGAAGCGATGGACGCCGCCACCTGCGCCGGTGACGGGCTGATCTTTGTCCGCGGTCTTTCACATGACGATATTAAGCGCCTTTGCGAGCGCCACGGTGCGGCGATCGCCATCGTCAATCCAGGCGAYGCCTTCGTGATCGGCGGTGGCCGGGAGGCATTGAACGGGATTGCCGGAGAGGCGAGGGCGATGCGTGCCACAAGGATCGTCGATCTGCCGGTTCGGGTTGCCTCCCACACCGGACGGCTCGCCGAGGCGTCGGTCGTGTTTCGCGAAGTCTTGCGGTCGGCGCCGGTGGCGTTCCCGTCGGCCGCCGGTGCGCGCATCCTGAGCGGCATCGACGGCGGTTCGGTCGTCTCCGCCGAGACGGGCCACGACAAGCTCGCCGCGCAGATCTCGCAAACCGTGCAGTGGGGAAATTGCCTGCAAAGCTGTCTCGAAGCGGGTGCCACGGCATTTCTCGAATTTGGACCTGGACATGCACTGAGCCGGATGGTTGCGAGCATCGAGCCCGGCCTTCCGGTGCGGTCGCTGGACGATTTCAGGAGTCTTCAGGGCGTACGCAACTGGCTTGCGCGGCATCTCAGCGACTGAAATGGCAACAGCTTCGTTCTGGAATCGGACGGACGGTGCGCTCCGGATCGACGTGCGGCGAGGCAAAAAAAGGGGCCGTCCTTGTGGGGAGGACGGCCCAATGCTCGCATGCCTGGGAGGAGAAGGCTCGAGCCGTGACTTGGGGGTCTCAGTCACTAACACTGCCAGCATCGCCGATCCGGCGTGCAAAGTATTTCACGTCCCCACGCTGTTTCTCATTTCGCATGATTCACGAAGGTCCGCCGGCAGGACATGAGACACCGGCTCGCGTGACGGAACCGGGTCGCATTCGGCTAGCCTGGGTGACGCCAATGCGTTCCGGCTGGTGCATCGCCAACGTGCCGGCGTGTCGCCTGTCAGACGTTTGAAGACAGTCGAGAAATGCGCCTGCGTGCAGAAACCGACGGCCAGCGCCGCCTCGACCAGCGGCGTCTCGGTATTCGACAGGAGAGATTTTGCATGCTCGATGCGCTGTTGCAGGAGATACTCGCGCGGCCGGTATCCAGTCGCGGCGCGAAACTGCGCTGCGAAGTGCATCCGGGACAATCCCGCGACGCCGGCGAGGTCGGATAGGCTGATGGAGTGGTCGAAGCGCGCCCTGACATACTCCTCGACGCGTCGGAGCCGCCATTTCGGCAAGGCGTTGACTTTCGTACGCGGGGGCTCGCGCCGAGCGACGTGCATCACCAGCGTCTGGGCGATGCAGCACGCAAATTCGCGATCGGCCGAATGGCCTTGTTCGGTCAGCGCCTTCGCGAGTTGCTCGGCGAACGGGTCGCGCAACAGAAGGAGATCGTTCAGGCATTCGGGCGCGAGCGGCTCCGTTCCCTGCTGTGGAGATGGAAAGCAATTGGCCGAGATGTGGAAGTGCAGGAAATCGCACGGCGCAAGAAACTGCGCGCGGAGCGGCTTCGACGGCGCGCCGACATAGAGCGTGCCCGCCGGCATGGCGCCGTCGAAAATGGTCTGACTGCCTCTGGTCAGCTTGAGACGTGTGCTCTTCAGGGCGATCGAGAAGAAGTACCGGTCGGGAGGCGTCGTTGCATCCTCGCGCCTGACGGCCGTCTGCGCATAGGTAAAGCGCGAGATCGTGATGTCCTCGCGCGCGACGCCCGCGCGTTGCTCGGGCTGGCGCCATTTTCGTTCGTGGGGGAATGCCCGTGCCCCCTGAGAGAAATCCGGTTCGCGGGCGCCGGGTTGATGTGTCAATCGGGCGCCGGCCGCTTGCATATCGGTGAGCATCGTTCGTCCCGTCTTTTGGATTCCGCTGCCGCCGTGACGGCTGCTGAATGCCATTGGTTGACGCTCGAACGATATGTCTGATGCCGCCACAAGGCCCGTTAGCGTTGCTGAAATCGTGTTAGATTTTGCGAAAGCTGCAGGTGCGTCGGAACGTCGCGATACTCCGAATTAAGCAAGAAGAATCAAAGGCCTGCGCTGTGAGTTCCGATGTTGCGGCGCGATGCAGCTCTCTTCAGGTCGGGCGATCTGACCGGATTCAGGGAAGGCGTGGCGAGGCATCGATGCCGGGGGTGAGTCCGGGCGCGATCTTCTCCGCCGGCGGAATTGCGGGCACCCGCGCGTAGGGAAGCGCCGTCACCTCGGGAGGCTGCTGGGATGGGGATTGGAGGCAGTTGGGGCGCGGCGGATCTCCTGCGCCGAACACATCGAACATTGGGTCCACGAAGGTCGTGCGGAGCCGATGAGGCCAGGTCTGGCGATCGACCGCATCGGGCTGCCGGATCGTCACCGTGGCCGTCATGCCGGAGACCAACGGCACGCCCGGCGGCACCGTGTCGATGGCGACACGAACCGGTATGCGCTGTGCAAGCCGCACCCAGGTGTAGATCGGGTCCACGTTGGGCAGACCTTGCGTGCCCGCCGCGGCGTTTGACGGGCTGATGCCGCGGGTCACGGTTTTCACGTGTCCCAGGATCGGCTTGGAGTAACCGATGAGCTGTGCCTCGACGCGATCGCCGACGCAGACATGCGCCATCTTGGTTTCCTCGAAATAACCGTCGATCCAGAAGCTGTTGGAATCGATGATGGAGACGTTGGTGACGCCGGTCAGCGCATAGTCGCCGACGCGTAGCAGGAGATTGGTGACATAGCCGTCGACGGGGCTGAGCACATTGGTGCGCTTCAGGTTCAATTCCGCCTGTGCAAGCTGGTGAGCGGCCGCTGCGTAGGCGGCCTTCGCCTGCGAGGCGTTGCCGGCGAAGATCTGCTGCTCCTCTGGCGTCGTCGCGAGGTCGGACAGACGCCGGCGCCGGTCGGACTCGGCCTGCTTCACCTCCAGGTCCGCCGCCCGCTGGTCGACGAGGGCCTTGCCGATGCGGACGGCTACGTCGAAGTCGAAGGGATCGATGACGTAGAGCACGTCACCCTTGTGGACGAACTGGTTGTCGGCCACCCGCAGCTCCACGATTTTGCCCGCGATCTGCGGCGCGACATTGGCGACCTGCACGCGCACGCTGCCATTGCGCGTCCAGGGCGCGGTGACATAGTGCTGCCAGGTTGCAACCGATATCAGGATGGCGACCAGGGCGATGGCAAGAGTGGCGAAATGCTTGCCGACGCCGGCCATGAAACGCCCGGCGGCCTTGCGCAGCGACCGCGTCAATGGCGTCGCCTGCCGGGAAGCTTCGCCATCGTTCGCGGCGCGGTCGCTGGTCGCGCGCGCCGCGGCCTCCGTCGGGCTGGAACACGCGACGGCGTCGGCTGCGTCCGCCCGTGCTTCGGCTGAAGATTCGGGGCGGGGCGGAAAGGCCGCATCTCGAGGCAGAGCCGCGTCCATGACTTTCTCCCTAGCAAAACAGCGCGAGCAGGCCGAAGATCGACACGTAGAGGCAGAGCTCGGCCAGCGACGGGTTRCTGAAGATTCTTGTAAATCCAACGAAGCGCAGCACCGGGCGGAGCAGCAGGAATGCGAGCAGCGCCGTTGCCGCATAGGACACGATCGGGGCGATCAGCACGCCGCCCACGACGAGTTCACGATAAGTATTCGTCACGGATGCGTCCCCTGGCCGGAACCGGCGAAACTCTGCCTTGCTTCGAGGACGATGCTGGCCGGAACGAGCGCGGCGAGCACCGGATCGACGGCCAGGTTGCCTTGGGCAGCCGTCTGTCGAAGCGCCTCGGCGGCAGTCAGGATTGCGCCTCCATCTCGTAGGGTGAGCGCGGCTCGCGCGGCGCGCACCGCGTTGCCGAGTGAGGTCTCGGCCAGGCGGTCCAGTTCGGCATGGCACCGTCGCAGCACCACGGCCTCGTCGAAGCAGCGCAGCGCTTCCGCGACGACCCGAGGGGGAGGTGCCGTGGCGCCGTTCGTCGTCAGGATCTGCTCGATCCGGGCGGCATCGCGAAACGCGGCTTCCTCCGGCGCGAGGTGCCGGGCTCGCCCGGAATCGAGGCGGCTCAGCTCGCGATGGGCGTCGTCCAGCAGCAGCCGGATCCTCCGTTCGCCGGACAAGGACGGCAGCAGGAGTTGCGCCGCGAAGACCAGAACCGAGGAAAGCTGGGCAAACAGACACGTCACAAGGAATACGTCGGGGTCGTAGCTCTGCGGATTGCTCGGTGCGAGAATGACAAGCGTGAACACGAGGGAGAGCCGGCCGAGCGGCGGCATGATGCCGCTCGGCAGCGTGATCAGCAGCGCTGCGCCGATCACGAGAGGCGCAAGGCCGATCGCCAGCAGTTGAAACTCGGATACGCCGTTGAAGACGAGGTATTTCAGGATGCCGGCGAGCAGGCATGCGATCGGCATGGCAAAAACCGCCAGTGTCGTGAAGGCGCGCGGATCCGGAGCCGTCGCGCTCAGGCCGATGATGACTGCGGCAAGCGAGAGGCAGAGCGCGGTGGTCGGCCATCCCGCCATCACGAAGATGATTGCAATGAGGATGAAGTGGATCGCGGCCCTGACGCCGGCTTCCGCTGCAATGCGAGGCGAGCGGTAAAGCGGCGCGCGCCATTGCCGGAGTGGATGGTTTCCGGCCCGCAGTGCCTCGAGGCTGTCGCGCACGTCTGCATTCCTGCGGATGATCTGATCGCGCAGATGGGTCCGGCAGATCGCGATCAGGCCGGAGGCGTCGGGGTTTCGGTCGTCCCGGGACGTCGCGGATGCGGCCGGCAGCGCGGCAAGCGTACGGGAGAGCGCGAGCTCGCTCACGAGGCCCACCATCGCGGAGCGTGCGGCTGCGGTTCTGGCCGGGCCGCTGATCGACTCCGTGACGAGGCTCGCGATCTCCGGATGCAGGGCCGCGACATCGCGCAACATGTCCGCAGCAGCGGTCGCGGATGAAGCTTCACCGCGGACGGCGCGTTGCGCGAACTCCGTGACCCGGCGATGCAGTGTTTCGAGGCGGCTCGCCAGAACCGGATGATAGTCCGGCGCGGCGAGCACCTCGTTGACCAGAGCGACCGCGAGGACGCCGATGGCGATGGCGGCGCCCCGGGCGACGCCGGTCGGAAACACCTGCAACGGGCTGTCGATCTGCTGAATGGCAATCAGGGCAACGGTGATGCAGCTGAGAGCCGCCGCATAAGCGCGATTGCCGTCCAGCATCCCGGCAACGTAGACGCAGAGCCCGACCCAGATCCCCAACACTGCGGGCAGGAGCGCGCCGGTTTGGGAAAAGGTGCCGGCGATGGCGATCGATGCGATCACGCCGATGGCGGTTGCGAGCAGCCGGTAGCCTGCCTTTTCCATGCCCTGCGCGCGCGTGGGCAGCGCCAGGATTGCCACGGTGACGGCTGCCGACGAGGGGGATTCGAGTTCGAGCCAGAAGCTTACATAGAGTGCGAGGAGCATTGCCAGCAGGACGCGCAGCGCGAACGCCCAGGAACTCACCGGGAAGCCGGCGAAGACCCGCGGGCGGATGTCATCGGCAGCGCTGGTGGCGTCACCTGGCAATTATGCTCCCTCCATGCGCGGCAAAGCGTGCGGCCTGCCGGCGTCGCGAAATCAAAGGGGAGCATGAGCTGCGGGGGCCGGTATTTTCGGTCCATCAACCTGCTTTCGGGAACGCACGCCGGGAAGGCGCAGTTTGCCCGAGCCGGGGCCCGACTATTGCGGCGCGTGGCCCGCCAGGGCCTCTTCGAGGCGGCGAATGATCTCGTCGCCGCTGGACGGCTTGCCGAGATAGCAATGCGCGCCAGCCGCCATGACGCGCTGGCGCACGGGTTCGCTAGGGAAAGCGGTCATGAAAATGATCGGGAAATGGCGGCCGGAGGCAACCAGGCGCGCCTGCAATTCATCGCCGGGAATGACCGGCATCTGAACGTCGGCGATCATGCAGGCCGGATCTTCTCCCGCCGGTTCCCGCAGGAAGGCGACGCCGGACTCGTAGGCGTGGGCTTCATAGCCGAGCGAACGCACCAGGCTCGCCAGCGACGCGCGCACGCCTTCGTCGTCGTCCACGATCGCAATCACCGGGGTTTTGGCCATTGGCACACATCCTGACCGCTGTGTTCCGCAGGGAGGATATCTCCCATTGGGCGGCCGATGGGGCCTTATGCACCGTGCGGCAGTCCCGCCGGAATTATACTCAGGTTTGGTCCGTAGTCTTTCGGTTCTGAGAAATCCCGAGCGCTTCGGCCTTGCGAACGAGGTCGGCCAGCGATCGGACCTCCATCTTGCGCATGACGTTGCCGCGGTGGATCTTGACGGTGATCTCGCTGAGGCCGATCAGGCCTGCCACCTGCTTGTTCATCAAGCCGGCGGTCACATGGCCCATCACCTCGCGCTCGCGCGCCGTCAGGCTCTCATACTGGATGCGGATATCCTCCTTCGTCGCGGCTTCCGCGCGGCGCTGCGCATCACGCTCGAGCGCTGCCGTCACAGCGTCGAGCATGTCCTGATCGCGAAACGGCTTGGACAGGAAATCCACGGCGCCAGCCTTCATGGCGCGCACCGACATTGGAATGTCCCCATGACCGGTCATGAAGATGATCGGATATCTGATGCCCTGGCGGGTCAGTTGCCCCTGGAGATCGAGGCCGCTCACGCCCGGGAGCCGGACGTCCAGCACGATGCAGGCCGGTTTGTCGGGCATGACGCCGCCAAGCAGCTCGGCCGGTGAGCCGAACAGGCGTGTCTCGAGGCCGACGGATCGGAACAGGCTGTCGAGCGAGGCACGGATGCTCGCGTCGTCATCAACGATGATGACGACTGAACTGGAGGATTGGGCCGGCGGTTGCACTTGGTTTGGTCGTGTCATGGCAAGGCGTGTTCTTGGCTAAATGGCAGTGTCAGGTGGAATGTCGCGCCCGAGCCCGGAGAGCTCTCCACGGACAATCGGCCGCCGTGAGCTTCCACCGTCGTTCGGCAGATCGCAAGTCCCATGCCCATGCCGCCGCCCTTGGTGGTGAAGAACGGATCAAACAGGCGCGGCAAGTCGTCAGGCTGGATGCCCGGGCCGCTGTCCTCGACCGTGATGGCGAGGTTTTCGCCGTCCACGGTTCCGGCGCGCAGCGTAACGGTGCGGGAACCAGGCCGGCCTGACATGGCCTGGCCGGCATTGATCAGAAGATTGACCAGGACCTGCTGAAGCTGGATCCGGTCGCCGCGAACCGGCGGCAGGCCATGCTCCGTCTCGACGATGAGGGTGACGTCGTCCTTGACGAGCTCGCGCGCGACCAGGAGGGTCGCTTCCTCGATGATCTCGTCGATCTGCAGCAGATCCTGCTGGGTAGGGGCCTTCTTCAGGAAAGTCCGGATGCGGGTCACGATCTCGCTGGCGCGGCGGCCCTGAGCAACGACGTGACCGATCGTCGCCGCAACCTCCTTGAGATCGGGCACGTCGCGGCGCAGCCACCGCAAGCCAGCCTCGCCGCTGGTGACGATCGCTGCCAGAGGCTGATTCACCTCGTGGGCAATGGACGCGCTGAGCTCGCCGAGGGTGGCGACGCGCGCGGCATGCGCCAGTTCCGCCTGCGCCGCGAGCAGCGCATCCTGTGCCTGCTTGCGCTCGGTGATGTCGATGACGAAGGCGAGCACGTTGCGATCTCCGTCGGGCTCGGCCGGAAAGGTGATCGTAAACATGACGGGAACCTTGCGTCCGTCGAGACTCACGAAATCGGTCTCGCCTTCGTGGAACCGCTCTCCTTCCGCGAATGCGATCAGCGCGCCGAGGAAACGGCGGTGGTTCTCGTCCAGAAGCCTGTCCACGTTCGCGATGAAGGCCGCAGAGTCGCTTGCTCCCGCCATCTTCTGGAGGGCCGGATTGACGTCGGTAATTCTGGCGAGCCGGCGGACATGCCGCACGAATTCAGGATTTCGTGCAAGGTAGTCCCGCAACGTGGCGCCTCCGGTCTCCAGCGAATTCAGCGCGGTCCGCACTGCGCTCCAATCCTCCTCGACGACGCCGACCCGGCTTGCGTCGAACATCCGGCGGTATCGCTGCTCGCTCTGCACCAGCGCGTTATGTGCCGCGACGCGGTCCGTGACGTCGGTGTGGGTTTCAAGGACTCCAACGGGTTTGCCGAGATGGTCGTGCTGGAGCGCCCATCTTGCATCGACGGTGAGTGCGCCGCCGGCCTTCGTCCGCTGCTCCAGCCTGCCTTCCCATCGGCCGATGTCGAGCAGGCCGGCCTCGATGGCCTCTCGCCGGTCGGGATATTTGGTTCTCAGCAGCGCGTCGGCGAGTTGCCCGACCGCCTCGTCGGCCGACCAGCCGTAGGCCTGTTCCGCGGCCCTGTTCCAGAAACTGATCACGCCGCCGCGATCCCTGACGAAGATCATGTCATGCGAGAGATTGAGCAAGCGCGCCTGCGCCGCGAGGCGCTTCGTCGCCGCCTGATTCTGGAGCGCCAGCAAGGTCGTGATTCCGATGGCTGCGAGGCTCACCAGCGCACGAAGGGCAGGCGAGGCGATCGCCTCCAGATCGTGCGACAGTAGATAGGCGGTTATGGTCAGGACGCTGCAGCCGACAGCGGCGGCGATGATGTCGTTACGCCGGTGCGTCCTCGCCGCGAGCAGGATCGCAACGACGTAGAGAACTGCGACCGCGCCCTCGAGCGGCGTCAGCACATCGACCAGGAAAACCGCGAAAGCGAGGACGGCAGACCAGAACCGCAAGCCGGCGCGGCTCATCGATGAACCCGTGGCCCGATCAAGACTGGTCATCGTCGCTGGTGGTCGCTCTGCTCATTTTCRGTCACGTTGATGCCGCGATTTGATCGGGCCGACAACATGCGGCAACATGATTTTCGTGCTCTCTTGAAAGACGTTGCCGCGGTTTGATCCCGCGCGCGTGCCGATGAGGCACATTCCCCGGCAAAAACGGGGTTTTGYGTGAGTTTCCGACCATTGGCGAGCGCGTCAACTTACCGCAGGGCGAGATCAGTTCCGCCATCGCGGCGAACGGGACGCCCGTGCGGCCGGCGACGCCGCGGTCATACCTAGGTATGACGCGATCAACCCGAGAACCTATCCGGTGCACCCGCGCGTAGAATGGAGCGCGGGGACCGCCGAACTACTCTGCTCCCACATTCGGACGAGCCATTGGGTCTCGCCGGATCGAAAATGGGACAAGGAGTTCGACGATGTCGCTACAGATGTCACACCCGCTAGGCGCGAAGGATCATGTCGTCGGCTCGATCGGCGTCTCCGCCATCGATGGTTGCCAGTCCGGGCTTGCGGAACGTCCGGATCGCGCCGGCGAAAAGGCGATGACGCTGTCCCTCGTTCACCTCGATGTTGCCCTGGCCATCGAGACGCCCCCGCCGGGCGTGCGGAGATGCGCCGGCGACGGGCCCAGCTTCAGGGTATCGGCGAAACGCCTCGCGCGTGCCTCGGTCGAGACCGATCGGGAGGCCGGTGCAGGCGAGTTCCCGGACCCGGTGATGCGAAGCCTCTCCGATGCGCTCGCGGCAACCGAAGCGGCCCATCATCCTCACTCCGCCATCCTTGCGGACGCCTTGCGTCTTGCCATCCTGACCCGCAGAGCCAGCCGGCCGACGGCCGTCGCGCGCGACGAGACCGATCAGGCCGACGAGCGGTGCCGGTCTGTGCGGTCGTTACAGAAATGGCGCCTCAAGCGCGTGCTGCAATATGTCGACGAGAATTTGGCTGGCAAGATCACCTTGCAGCATCTGGCGGCGGTCGCCGGCCTCAGCCGCATGCACTTTGCCGCGCAGTTCCGCGCGGCCGTCGGCATGCGGCCTCACGACTTTCTGCTGAAGCGGCGGATCGAACGCGCCCAGGAACTGCTGAGGCGCGCCGACGTCTCGCTGGTCGACGTTGCCTTGACCGTCGGATTCCAGACCCAGGCGCATTTCACGACGGTATTCAAGCGTTTCGCCGGCGATACGCCTTATCAATGGAGGAGCGCCTACCTTGCGCAATTCCTGCCGCTGCCTCGCGCCGAAGTTGGGCCGTCATGAGCAGTGTTGGCGTTGAGGCCCTGATGCTGCCGCTGGCCGGCATTCACCTGGCGATGACGCAGCATGAAGTCACGGGCGTGCTGGAGATCGCCCGTGCTCTCGGCAACTCCTATCGCCTGGCATCGTCAGATCCGGGATCCGGCGCTCTCTATGGCCGGTTCATTTTCGATTTCTGCCGAACCATCGTCACGGTTGTCGCGCGATAGCCTCGAGCCCTTTACAAGCGGGGCAGGTCAAGCGTTAACACTGCGATGGCAAACCGCAGAGCGAGAGTCATGAGAGCCTACAAAGTCGTCGACGCCTTCTCCTCCAAACCCTTCCTGGGAAACCCCGTCGCAGTCGTCCTTGATGCTGAGGGGCTGGCGACGGCCGAAATGCAGGCAATTGCCCGCTGGACGAACCTGTCGGAAACGACATTTCTCTTGCCGCCCACGAGTTCCGAGGCGGACTACCGCCTGCGCATTTTTACCCCCCGCAGCGAACTGCCGTTTGCCGGGCATCCGACGCTCGGCAGCGCCCATGCCGTGTTGGAGGCGGGCCGCGTGATGCCCCGGGGCGGCCGTCTCGTCCAGGAATGCGGTGTCGGGCTGGTGCGGATTGCCGTGGAGGGCGATGGCGCGGAGAGGCGTCTGACGCTTACGTTGCCGCCAGCGAAGGTCACGGCTCTTTCAGCCGCAGACGTCGATGAACTGGAGGCAGTCATCGGGCATCGGATCGTTCGCGAGGTGGCTCCAGCGATCGTGGATGTCGGGGCCATCTGGGTCGTCGCGCAACTTGCCGACGCGGACAGCGTTCTCGCGCTGACGCCGGACTTCCAGCGCTCGGCTGCCTTCGAGAAGCGACTCGGTGTGACCGGGCTCTCGCTTTTTGGCCGTCACGCTGATGGCGAGGCGGCTATCGAGGTGCGTTCTTTTGCACCATCATGCGGCGTCGAGGAGGACCCGGTATGCGGCAGTGGAAACGGCGCCATCGCCGTGTTCCATCGCGACCGCGGTCTCCTCAAGGCCGGGACGAGTTACACGGCGGCGCAGGGGCGCTGCGTCGGGCGCGACGGCCGCATCGCCTTGGCGATCGAGGCGGACGGCGAGATCAGCGTTGGCGGCGCTTGCGTTACGTGCGTGGATGGCCGGATTGCCGGTTAAGCCATAGGTCGCTGGTCGATCATGCCGCGCTTCGGCTGCGGTACGCATATTGAAACAGACCCGCTAACGCACTGCGACCGCAACGGCAGACAAGGCTGCGGGAAGGGACCAGGCCCAGTCTCCCAGTACTGAAACAGCCGCCGCGGCGGCGACACAGCCGAAGATGAAGCCGAGCAAACGATGGAGCGAGCGACCCAGCGGCGTTGAATCATGCGGCAGCAGAGGGGTGCGTGGAGCGAGCAGGTCCATCGTCGACAAGACGGCATTGGCCAGATTGCCGGTCATCACCGCCGTCGAGATCGCGCCCGGCAGAGCGAGGCGAAGGAGCGCGTACTGGCAGGCCATGGCCGACACGGCGATCATCGCGGCCGCGCCGGCCCGGGATCCAGCCGCATCGGCAGATGGCCTTGTGATGACGCTGAAGATCAACAGCGCGGCCAGCACGAGGAACTGAACCCGAAGCAACAGTCGCGCCAGGCTCGAACCGTGCCGGCCGGAAGCTTGGGCGATCAGCCAGACGGTCGCCAGGGTCAGCATGAAAACGGGAATCGCCAACAATTGTGCCCAATGAAACGGGCCGCCATCGACGGCAACGACGGCGGCCAGCACGATGTTGCCGGTCACGTGAGCCGTGAAGATATGACCCAGCGTGAAGAAGCCGGTGAAGTCGACCATTCCGGCGATGATGCTGAGCAGCGGTGGCAGCCGCGCCTCCAGGCGCGACAGCTCCGCAGCGTCATCCGCTGAGTCCGCGGACCTTTGCAGCACGAGGAGGTCTCTGGCGAGCAGGGACATCTTTGGCTACTCCGATGCCGGCCGTCCACATGGGCCGCTAATTGACTATCGGCTACTGTGCCGTCCATCCGCCATCGACCGCGATCGCGGTGCCCGTGATCTGGTCCGCCGCAGGCGAACACAGGAACGCCACGGTGCCTCCAAGCTGCTCCGGAGAGACGAACTCGGATGACGGTTGTTTCTCGCCCAGGAGTGCCTTGGCGGCGTCCTTTTGACTGATGTTTTTCTGCGCGGCGGTGTCGCTGATCTGCTTTTCGACCAAGGGCGTCCGCACCCAGCCGGGACAGACTGCGTTGCAGGTCACGCCGCTGCCGGCGGTCTCCAGGCCAACCACCTTGGTCAGGCCGATCAACCCGTGCTTGGCGGCGACGTAGGCCGCCTTGTGCGTCGAAGCGACGAGGCCGTGGGTTGAGGCGATGTTGACGATCCGGCCCCAGCGCTGCTTCTTCATCTGGGGCACTGCCGCCGCGATGCCGTGAAACGCGGCCGACAGGTTGATGTCCAGGATCGCATGCCACTTGGCCGACGGAAATTCTTCCACCGGCGCGGTGAACTGGATGCCGGCATTGTTCACGAGGATGTCGAGGCGTCCGAACGTCTCGATTGTCGCGGCGATCAATCGGCGCACGGTGTCGCCCTTCGACATATCAGCGCCATCGTAGACTACGCGCACGCCGTGCTCGCGCTCGATCCCGCCGCGGATGGCTTCGATCTCGCCGGGGTCGCCGAAGCCGTTCAACACGAGGTTGACGCGGAGCCTGGCCAACTCTCTGGCGATTCCGAGCCCGATACCGCTGGTCGATCCGGTGACGACAGCGACCTTATCCTTCAACATGGCAGTTCCTTTCGACGTCAGGTGGGGTGGGGGACTAGTGGGTGCCGCCGGCCTCGATCTGGCCGGGTTTCTTCAGCATCATGGAGGCGGCGAGTGCGACGATCAGCGCGACACCGAGCAGGTAGAACATGTCGCCGAAAGCCAGGATGAAGGCCTGCTTCTGCACGATCTTGCCGATCGCGACATAGGCGCGGTGAGCGGCGTCGATGCGATCGGTCACGCCGTGGCTCATGAAATACTGCGTCAGTTTATCGAGTCTGGCTTGTGTGGCCTGTTCCAGCAGCGAGACCGACTGCGTCAGCACGTTGGAGTGATATTGCTCGCGCTTGGTGAGCAGCGTCTGCAGCAGCGCGATGCCGACGGCGCCGCCGAGGTTACGCATCATGTTGAACAGGCCCGAGGCCGAACCCGCGTTCTCCGCCTCGATGCCCGATGTCGCGACAGCCGACAGCGGGGCGAACACCAGCGCCTGACCGAAGGCGCGGACGACGTTCGGCCAGAAGAGCTGGTCGGTGGCGTAGTCGTTGGTCATCGAGATGTTCATGAAGTTGGAGGCTGCGAACAGCGCAAAGCCGACACCGATGATGAGCCGCGCGTCGAAGCGCCGTAACAGTTGCGGCACCAGCGGGATCAGCAACAGCTGCGGCAGCCCGGTCCACGCCAGCACCATGCCGATCTGCTCGGCGTTGTAGCCCTGGATGCGCGATAGATAGACCGGCAGGATGAAGACCGAGCCGTAGAGCGCGATGCCGAGCAGGAAATTGGCGAGGATACCGAAGCCGAAATTGCGACGCGCGAGGAGGCGGAGGTTCAGCAGCGGCTTCCTCGCCGCCAGCTCGATCCACAGGAAGGCCGACAGCGCGATCGCCGCGACGATCGACAGCTTGACGATGAACGGCGAGCCGAACCAGTCGTCCTTGTTGCCTTCCTCGAGCACGGTCTGCAGCGCGGCGAGGCCGATCGCCATGGTGGCGATCCCGGCCCAATCGCCCTCGCGCAGCAGCGACAGCTTCATCGGTTGCGACTCGAGCGAGACGAACAGCAAGCCGATCATGACCGCGCCCGGCACCAGGTTGACGTAGAAGATGTACTGCCAGCCCCAGTTCTCGGTGAGATAGCCGCCGATGGTCGGCCCGATCGCGGGCGCAAAGGTCGCGGAGATCGCAAACAGCGCCAGCCCGATCGGCTGCTTCGCCTTTGGCAGCAGCGTGATGATGAGCGTGAACGCCATCGGGATCAGCACGCCTCCGGTAAAGCCCTGAACGGCGCGCAACACGATCATCTGCGACAGGTTTTGCGCCAGCGCGCAGGCCGCCGAGAACACCAGGAACAACGTCGCATTGGTCAGGAGATAGATGCGGATCGAGAACGCCTGCGCGAGCCAGCCGGACAGCGGAATCACCACAATCTCGGCGATCAGATAGGAGGTCGAGATCCAGCCGCCATCATCGATACCGGCCCCGATCGCGCCCTGGATGTCAGCCAGCGAAGCGTTGACGATCTGGATGTTGAGCACCGCCATGAAGGCGCCGAGCGTGGCGCCGGCGATGGCGATCCAGGTCTTGGCGGAGACCGCCGGGGCCGGTGTGGTGACGGACCGCTCGTCTTCGCCGGCGGGCACGGCATCGATGGCCGGTTGCAGTGTGGTCATGGTTGTCTGCTCGTCGCTTGCGAGAGAAGCATTGCTGAACGGACTGTCCGGGAGGAGACAACCGCCAGGGACGCGTGTTCATTCAACTGCGAGGCTCGGGGCGCTGCGATGCGAGACGCTTTTTGCTTTCGCGTTCGGCGATCGCCACCGATCTGGTGTTGATGGTCGGCTCGGCCGACATGCCGGGACGGAGCAGGCCGGTCAGGCTGCGGTCGTCGAGGACGATTTTCACCGGCATGCGCTGTACGATCTTGGTGAAGTTGCCAGTCGCGTTGTCGGGCGGCAGCAGCGCGAACTCCAGGCCGCTTGCCGGGGACAGGCTGTCGACATGGCCCTGCAGTCTGGTGCCGCGGAAGCTGTCGATGGTCAGCTCGACGGGCTCGCCACCGCGCACATGGGTGAGCTGGGTTTCCTTGAAATTGGCGACGATGTACACGGCATCGAGCGGGACGACGGCCATCAACTGCGTACCGGCCTGGACGAATTGCCCGACCCGGAGCGAGCGCGCACCGACGGTGCCGTCGACCGGCGCGATGATGCCGGTGTAGGAGAGGTTCAATGCCGCCTGCTGCTCGACCGCGCGGGCGCGGTCGCGCTGCGCGACTGCCCTGGCGCGTTCGGTGGAGAGCACGTCGACCTTGCGCTCGGCCGCGAGCAGGCCCGACTTCGCGTGCTGCAATTGCGCGGCGGCGGCGCGCAGTGCCGCGTCGGTCTGCTGCGCGCGCTGCACCGTACCGGAGCCCGTCTTCATCAGCCCGTCGTATCGGGCCTGCTCTTCCTGCGCGAAGTTCAGATTGGCCGTGGCGGCCGCGACATCGGCCGTGCCTTGCTCGATGATCGGCTGCTGCAGGGCAAGCTGTGCATCGAGATTGCGGACAGCGGCGTCGGATGCGGCGACGTCGGCGCCGGCCTGGTCGAGCGCGGCGCGGAAATCGCGATCGTCGATCTTTGCCAGCAACTGGCCGGCCTTCACGGCTTCGTTGTCGCCGACCAGGACCTGCGCGATATAGCCCGACACTTTCGGCGAGATGATCGTGGAATCCGCCTTCACATAGGCGTCGTCCGTGGTCTCCAGATAGCGGCCGATGGTGAGATAGTGGTGGCCGAACTCGGCTGCGGCGACGACGCCCAGGGCCAGTGCCAAGGCGAGGGCGGCCCGCCTGATCGCCTGCCCGGATGGCCGAAGGCTGGTTTTGGCGCCCTGCTCGGGAGCATAGGGAATGGAAGACATGGTATTCTCCGAAACGAGGTGGGCGGTGAGATTCAGTCGCGACGATGGACGTCGTGGGTGACGATGCCGAGCTCGGGAGCCGGCGGGTCCAGGCGTCGCGGATCGGCCAGCGTGCGGCGGATATCGTCCAGTCCGCTCTGCCAGTGAGCGCGCATCGCGCTCAGCCCGAACTCGTAATCCCTCGAATGGCCCTCGTGGATCTTGGTCTGATAGATCAGGTGCACGATGTTGTAGCAACGATGGCGCGCCATCTCCGCAATCGCGCGGATCTCGGGATCGTGCCTGGCGGCGTCCGGCAATTTCGCGATCGTGCGCTGCAAGGCCTGACGCATCTTCTGCATCCGCAGTACCTGGTCGGTCACGGCGCGTGTGCGGCTCGAATACTGGATGTCCTTCTGCCGGCTCGACACTTCCATCATGTCGTGGGGAACGTGGCCCTTGGCCGACCAGAGATCGATCTGGAACGTCAGCGTGTCACACGGCTCGCCGGACAGCACGCGAGATAAAGGCGTGTTCGAAACCACGCCGCCATCCCAATAGTGCTCGCCTTCGATCTCGACGGCGGGGAAGCCCGGCGGCAGCGCACCCGATGCCATGAAATGCTTCGGTCCCAGCCGGCGCTCGGCGGTGTCGAAATAGGTCAGGTTGCCGGTGCGGACGTTGACCGCGCCGACGCTGACGCGCACGTCGCCGGAGTTCAGCCGGTCGAAGTCGACGAGCCGTTCCAGCGTCCGGTGCAGGGGTGCCGTATCGTAAAAGCTGGTTGCGGAGTCGCCCGAGAACGGTGACCAGAGCGGCGAGGGGAAGCGTGGCTTGAAGAAGCCTGGCTGGCCGTGGATCAAGGCCCGCGCCGCTGCCATTGCGTTGCGTACCGAGTTGATGTCGAACGCAAAGGGCAGTGCGTTGGCGAGCCCTTCGCCGGCGGGCCACTCGATCGAAAACGCACAGATGGTTTCCCAGAACTCGCGCAACCGTGCAACACGCTCGCCTTCGGGCGAGCCCGCGATGATCGCGGCGTTGAGCGCGCCGATCGAAATGCCGGCCAGCCAGTTCGGCCGGATGCCGGCCTCGTGCAGGCCTTCATAGACTCCGGCCTGATAGGCGCCGAGTGCGCCACCGCCTTGCAACACCAGGGCGACGACATCGTAGGGCAGCGAATTGCTCCGCTGCGGCACAGGATTGGTTTGCTCGCGCATCACGTTCAGCATTTTGAGGACTCCCGATGGTACGGATAATGTCGATCAGCCGGCATTGGCGTCGACCAGGGTCTCGGAGGATCCGCGCCGCCGCACGATTTCGCTCGAGGCCAGATAGTCGTGGACCACGGTGCCGAGCCCCAGCGTCAGGTCGGCAACGATATGCTTCGCCGAGAGCACCTGGAGGACCGGCAGCTCGGCGACGGGGGCGAGGGCGTGCGAGTACAGATCGAGCGCAGCGGGCCCAGTCCAGGCGCCCTTCACGGTGATGTCTTCGAGATGGAAGCGCACCAGCTCGCAGATGCGCGGCGTGCCGTCGACATGCGGAATGATCTTGAGCAGGAAATTCGGTGCGGCGAGCTTTTTTGCTTCGGCCGCGGCGTCGAGGGCCCGGTGCTTGTAGCCCATCGTGCCCGTCGCGATGCGGACCGAGCCGTAGTTCAAGGTGCCGACCAGCGTGTCGGTCTCGACCTCAAGTTTCGGCTGCGCCAGCTTCTTGGGAAAGCCCCAGAGCTCGCGCCCGCCTGCAATTGGCGGATGATCGTTGAGGAACATCTGGTGGACGAAGCTGCCGGCCTTGCCCTGATAGGACACCGGAATGACCTGCCCACTTTCGGTGTAGTCGCCGAATCCGGTCGAGTCCGGCATTCGGATGAACTCATAGTTCACCACCGGTTCGGTGATTTCGAGTGGTGCCGGCACGATCCGGCGCAGTGCCTCGGGATCTGTCCGGTACTGGATGATGAAGTATTCGCGATTGATGAAGCGATAGGGGCCGGGCGGGAAAGCCGGGCTGGTCAGCGGCATGGCGAACGCGCTCGCGCGCACGGTCTCGTGTTTCATCATGGTCGGCTCCGGTTGGTATGGGGTGATCGGGCCGGGCCCGCGCACGGTCGGCGCGGCCCGGCTTCGCGTGAGGCAGCTAGACCTCGCCGACGTGCTCCGGATCGGCCGAGGCCAGCGCGGCCGCACGTTCCGGTCGGGGCGGATAGATCCAGACAGTATTGATCTGCTGCTTGGTCCGCTTCGCCTCGTCGCCGACGAGTTCGAGCTTCCGATCCCAGCCTCGCGTGAAGATCGCGCCGGCTTCTCCCAGATCGAGGCATGTGGCGTAGGCCTTCTGGTGATAAGGCCTGGTCGCGACACCCAAAAGTTCGGCAGCGGCATTGTTGCCGGCAAACGCGCCCATTCGCGTGGCATGCTGGCACGACATCAGCGCGTGGTTGCCGACGTCATCACACGCTGCCTTGGCGGCATCGCCGGTGGCGAAGACGCCGGCGACACCAGGGACGCGCAAGTCGCGGTCGACAATGAGGCGGCCCAGATTGTCGCGCTCGGYCGGGATCTGCGCGGTCAAAGGAGCGGCGCGCATGCCGGCGGCCCAGATCACGGTCTCCGCTTCGATGTGTTCACCGCTGGAAAGCGTGACGCCAGACTTGTCGAGCGAGGCGACACCGGTGCCGAGGCGGGTCTCCACGCCAAGCTTGCGCAGCGCATCCTCAATGACGGGGCGGGAATCTGCGCCCATATCGTGAGCGATTGTGCTGTTGCGATCGACGATGACGACGCGCGCCTTGGCGTTCTTGCCGAGGACCGCACGCAGCCGCGCCGGCATCTCCGTCGCTGTCTCGATACCGGTGAACCCGCCGCCGGCCACGACGACCGTATCGCGTCCGTTCCTTGCAGGCCGATCGGCCAGATCATGGAGATGCCGCTCCAGCGCAATCGCATCGTCGAGCTTGTCGACGCTGAAAGCGTGCTCGGCGATGCCGGGGATGTTCGGTCGGAAAAGCCGGCTGCCGGTGGCAACGACCAGCCGATCGTAGGAGAGAGTCTGCTTCGTGCCATCGGCCGTGACGAGCTCGATCGCACGAGACTTGGTATCGATGGTCCCGGCGCTGCCTTTCACGTAGACGACGTCGATGGCCTTCAATACGTCTTGCAGAGGTGCCGTCAGGGTTTCCGGCTTGCTTTCGTAGAGGCGGGGCCGGACCACGAGCGTCGGCTCCGGTGCAACAAGCGCGATCTCGAGCTGTTCGGGCGAAGCGCCCTGAATGTCCCGCAGGCGCGCGGCAGAAAGTGCGGCGTACATGCCGGCAAAGCCGGCGCCGATAATGACGAGTCGCATTTGATGATCTCCTGTGGATTGAGCTTTCCGGGCATGGGCGCGTCACCGCCGCCGCCACTCTCGTGGCGGATCGTCGAGGCCGATGACGCGAAGACGTGAAGTGAGATCGCGAATTCTCAGGGAGAGGGGCAGCCTGGCATCGAAGCCATCGGCGGCGGCCGGCGGTGACGAAAGAAAATTGGCTCGATGGCGTTCGGACGCCAGTCGGCGTAAGGGAGCTGGCCGCCATCCCTGTCGATGATGGACATCACCGGACTTGCGTCGTGTACGGACTGCGGCGGTATTTCCACTTCCTCGCCGGTTGCCGAGGTGAAGCGAACGGCCAATGAAAGTCCGTACATGATGGCGCTTGCGGCCATCCTTCGTCGCGGCACGAGTTTGACCGGACTAACGAAGTTCTTCCAGGTCATTGTTCGTCTCCGTCTCTTGGATCGAGGGCACCCTGATCATTTAGCGGAGCGGACCTGCAGTTGCGCCAGAGCGATTGCTCTGCCTGCAGAGTGATTGCTGCTTAGCGCATGCGACGTCGCCAATCGCTCGGCGTTTCTCCCGTCAATCGCCTGAACGCGGCGGCAAAGGCGGTTTGAGAGGCATAGCCAAGCTCAGCCGCCACCGTGGCGATCGGGATTTCGGTGCCGCGCAGCGTGTTCATGGCCTGCTCGAGCCGGTGCTGGCGTAGCCAGCTATGCGGCGAAAGACCGGTGCTTTCCTTGAAAGCACGACAGAAGTGGAAGCGAGACAGGCCGGCGTCCGAAGCGAGCGCCGCAAGAGAGACGTCGGAATCGCTGTCCGAACGCAAGCGTTCGATCGCGCGTCGCAGAGCTTGGGGAGCCAGCCCGCCTATGATCGGCTCGATGGCGGTTGGCTCGCCGATGTGCGCGGCCAGGATGCGCGTGGCGATGATATCGGTCAGTCGCTGCCTGAAGAGTGCATCCAGAACCGCGTTGCCCTCCAACACATCCGCCCCACTCATCAGCAATCCGGATGTGACAGGGTCGAGATGCCCGGTTCGCTCCAGAAGATCACCTGGAATGGGCGCGTCGGCTTCGCGGGCGACGCGTTCGAGCGTTGCGTGCGGAAGATACAGCTGGACGACATCGACAGGACCGGGAATATCCCATCTGGCGCTCGAACCAGCCGGAATGATCGTCACGACTCCGGAGCGGGCCGTTCCGATTGCAACCGATTTTCCGGCGCGTCGCTCCAGGCGCTGAACGCCTGTGGGGTACGTCATGATGACGTGGTCGGTCATGGGCTCGACGACGTCGTGAAGAGCGCCGTGCTTCCAATGCGCGATGCCGCCATTGGAGGGGTCCGAAGCCATCTGGAGCGGCGCGGTCTTCAGGATGCGCGCCATCTCCACATCGGCACGCCGCCGCTCGACGTTCGGCGAGTCGCTGTGGCGCGCACCGGGTGCGGCCAGCAGAGCCCCCAAAGGATCGTGCACGATTGGCTTGTCCATGGAGTTAGTCTCGCGTTCGGAAGGCACTTCGGGACCCGCGGAGCGATTGCTGCTAACGCACGCGTCGTCGCCAATCGCTCGGCGTTTCGCCGTTCAATCGCTTGAACGCCGCGGCGAAGGCCGTTTGCGAAGCATAACCAAGCTCTGCCGCAACCAGAGCGATCGATGCGTCGGTATCGCGAAGCAGGTTCATGGCCTGCTCGAGCCGGTATTGGCGCAGCCAGGCGTGAGGCGAGAGCCCGGTGCTTTCCCTGAATGCGCGGCAGAAGTGGAAACGCGACAGGCCGGCATCGGAGGCGAGGGCATCGAGGGAGACGTCGGTATCGCTGTCCGAGCGCAAGCGTTCGATGGCACGGGCCAGGACCTTGGGCGAAAGCCCACCGATGGTCGGCTGGAATGGGGCTTGCGAGCCGGTATGGGCAACCAGGAGACGCATCGCCAGGAGGTCGATCAACTGATGCCTGAACAGCGTGTCCAGGGCCCCATTGCTCTCCAGCGTGTTGACCGCGCTCAGGATCAATCGGGACGTAATGGGATCAGGATGCGCCGTTCGCTCCAGGAGTTCGCTCGATGTGCCGCTCGCGGCTTCGTCGGCGACGCGTTTCAGCGTTGCGTGGGGGAGATAGAGCTGAACGACGTCGACGGGCTTCGGAATATCCCATCGGGAGCTCGATCCTTCGGGAATGATGATCACAGCCCCGCGACGAAACGTTCCAATCGCAACCGACCGTCCTGAGCGCCGCTCCATGTGCTGCACCGCGCCGTTGTAGGCCATGATGACGTGGTGGCTCATGGGCTCGACGACGTCGTGCAACGGTTCGTGTTTCCAGTGGGCGATCCCGGCACCGGAGGAGTCCAATGCCACGCGAAATGGTTCGGTGTGGAGCACACGCGCCATCTCGGCATCAGCGRCACGCCGCCCGGTCGACGACGATCGGCCTTGGCTTGGCTCGGATGCGGCCGGAGGATTTTCACGCGCAGAATTGTGCGAGATCGGTTTGCTCATTGGACGTGCTCGTCTCAGGGGCCTTGCACTCGCGCCTGAGCGCGATTTGCGCGCCCGGCGTGAAGCCATCGCTTCTTTTGCGCCCGTACGGGTGCCGCAGCGCGCCGCGAGCGCTCGGTGTGGTTTTCTAGGCACGTGGGACTACGGGGTCTTTCCTGAAACCGCGGTGCTTGTCCTGATTCTGCTCAAAGCACTCGGACGCGAGATCTTGTGATCGGCGATCCTCGGACGACTGCGGAGAATCAAGCTCACGATTTACGCATTAGATATTGAAATCGCTTCTGAAAATGGCTTTGCCACAATCGACAGCGGCGGCCCGTCGCAATCGCAAATCACGCCGCGACGCGACTGGACCGCCGTACTCCGAAGCGGATAATGCTACCGACCTCCAGGGCGACGGCAGTCAGATGGGTTGCCTGGTCAGAATTCCACGGATGGGTCGATCGAATGGCACTGGCTGGCACCTTCGGACAGAGGGTCAAGCGGCAGTTGAGCCTGGCGGATGCACCTCCTTCGCTGATCACGCGGTCGCGGCGAGGCGTCGACGTTGCGGTCACCGAAACCCTGAACAGTGAGCCGGTAGAGGGTCTTTCCGGCTCGCTTGCCGACGACGCCTATCTCGTCAGCCTGAAGCTGCAGGATTATCCTGACTGCGAGCTCTGGGAGCACGGCAAGTGCTTTACGAAGACGGATGTCAGAGCCGGTACGACCTATCTGTACGATCTCCGGCACGATCCGCGCTTCGTCATCGACAAGCCGTTCCATTCCGTCCATTTCTATCTTCCCCGTCTGACGCTCGACGGAATCGCGCGAGAAGCCCGCACGCCGCCCATTGGCGACCTCGCGTGCCGGTATGGTTTCGGCCATGACGACGAGATCATGCGCCATGTCGGTGCCCTGATGTTGGAAGGACTGCGTCGTCCGGCGGAGGCCAACCAGCTCTTCATCGACCACATGATGCTCGCGTTCACGGCCCACATTGCCCAGACCTATGGCGGATGGGAGCGCGTCGCGGATGCGGCCCGGGGCGGTCTTTCCCCATGGCAGGTGAGGCGAGCCTGCGAAAGGCTCGACTCGGATCTTGGCGGGACGCTTTCACTGCAACAGATCGCGGCCGAGTTTGGTCTCTCGGTTAGCCATTTTTCCCGCGCGTTTCGAATCTCGACCGGCCTTCCGCCTCACCAGTGGCTGCTCCGCCAGCGTGTAAAGGCGGCAAAGCAGTTGATGACCCTGCGCGACCTGCCGCTGTCCGAGATTGCGATCTCGGTCGGGTTCGCCAATCAAAGCCACTTGACGAAGGTGTTCTCGGCGCAGGTGGGCGTCAGCCCGGCGGCATGGCGCCGCGAAGCGCTTGGCATCAGAGACAGCGAGACGTGATCGTCCGATCAGCGGCGCTGAGCCAGTGAATTGGCGTAGGCGGCGCGGCGCGCCGCGAAGATCTCATCCGGCGGATAACCGATGCCCTCCGCAAGATTCGCCGGATCGAAGCCGGAAGTATCGCACGTCTCGTCGGCTTCGATCGCGGTGATCACGATCGTTCCGAGCCGTACGGCTTCCCGGTTGTCCTCATCCGGCCACCGGATCGTGACATCCTGCGTCGGGTCGTCGGGACGACCGAGCAGCGCCATCAGGCTGAACCGGATATCGCGCGTCGCGATCCTTCCCTTGAGATCGTCGTGCAGGACGTCGGCGGACGTCGTCCTGCCCTTGCCCTCGATCATCGCAAGTTCGCCACCGACCGGGACGACCTTGAATTTGATGAACTGCGTCTCGCCCTTCGAATTCGTTGCAGGGAAGGCATGGACGGCCCAGTAGGTCGTGCCGGCAAAGCTCGGGGGAGGCGGATGCGCGGCGATGTAGTTCGCCTGACGCAGCGTTTCGGGATTGGCGGTGGAGAAGGCCTTGATCTTCTCCAGGTCCGGCCTTCCGTCGCGACCGGGCATGCGCGAGGTGAGGAATGCCAGCATTTGATCGAGCGTCCTCGCATAATGAACCGGAGCGCTCTGTGTGAGGATGTCGGAGCGATGCTCGTCGTTGCCGAGCCTGAAGCTGAAGCCGCGCGGCGTGAGATCCCTGGTCTCGGATTCGCGGGGACCGCCGTCCACCGAGAAGCGCGCCAGCACGCGCGATGGTGTTGTGAAGCTCCGCGACTTCGTGACCTCGTCGGCCCGATCCGAAGGGATGTAGGTCCCCCGGACGCAGCGGCCTTTGGCAAAGCTCGCGCGTGCCTTGGGTGGATTGCCCAGAACGGCTTTCTGAGCCTCGACAATGGAGGCGGGTGTGGCGGTGCCGCTCGGGGACAGGGACATGGCTTGGTCTTGGATTTGCTCCCCTCAACCGTTAGCGGCGTGGATGCTTCCCCGCTCCAGAGCGATTGCTGTGCTTGCAGCGTGATTGCTGTCTTCTTGCGCGGTCACCAGGGCACTGAACGCGGCGCCGGCGGGCCGTCGGTGATAAAATACCTCAGCAAAATTAATAGCTTGAGTTGAAATCTTCCCACGGCCCATTATGGATCGAGGCGGGCGCTCAAAGGCGGCGTGTGCACGGGCAGCAAAGTCCATTGAAAGCACGGCCGGCCGTTCTTCGGAGTGATCCGTCATCTGCTGAGGCGCGGGCAACCTCCCTCCCTGCACCAACGAGACGTGCCTGGGACTGCCATCCGAGCCTGAGCCCGCGCCGGCGATTGACAGCTAATTATTACATGTCTAAAAATATGCAAATTCATATAATTCGTGAGATGCCTGAATGGACACGCATCCGCTCAAGCTCAAGGTCAGATCGTATGCCGCGGAGACGCCGTTCATACGGAGCCTCGTGCTTGGCGTGGAGGACGGCGTCGCGCCGCGATGGCAGGCGGGCGCACATATCCGCGTGGCGCTCCCGAATGGAGGCGACCGGCCGTACTCGCTGATGGCTTTGCCGGGCCTTCCCGAGAGTACGCTGGCGCTCGGGGTGCTGCGCGAGGAGGCATCGACCGGCGGCTCGCAGTTCATGCATGCGCTGAAGATCGGCGATGTCGTGAAGGCCAGTGCGCCGGTCAACAATTTTCATCTGCATGAGGGAGCGGCGCCCGCGCTGCTGTTCGCCGGCGGCATCGGCGTCACGCCGATCCTGTCGATGGCGGCGAATCTCGCGGCCCGAGGAAGCCCGTATCGCTTGCACTATGCGGGCCGCACGCAAGGCCTGCTCGCGTTCCTGCCGCACCTGCAGGAGATATGCGCCAAGGGCCTGTCCATCCACTACGACAGCGACGAGTCCCGCCTGGACATTGCAGCGACGCTCGGCGATGCCGCCGCAAACGCCCACATTTACGCCTGCGGTCCGGCCGGCATGATTGAAGCGGTGAAGGCGGCTGCGCTCGGCAGGGGCATTCCGGCCGACCGCATCCACTACGAGCTCTTCAAGGCCGAGCAATCGTCCTCGCCCGACTTGCCGTTCGAGGTCGAGCTCAAATCGACCGGGCGGGTCGTCAGCGTCGCGGCCGGTCAGACCATCATCCAGGCGCTGGAGGCCGCGGGTCTCGACGTGCTCTACGACTGCCAGCGCGGCGATTGCGGCATCTGCCAGTGCGGCGTGATCGAAGGGGTACCCGACCATCGCGACATCATCCTCAGCGACGACGAGAAGGCGTCCAACAAGGTCATGCAGATCTGCGTGTCACGCGCGAAGTCGGAACGTCTGGTGCTGGATCTCTAGGGGAGGCGAGGGACGTCATGGCGAAATACGGACAGAATGCCGACGCGATCGCGGCGCTGGTGCGCGAGGCCGAGGTGCATCGCGACGTCTATGTCGACCCCGAGATATTCGAGCTCGAGATGGAGCACCTGTTCCCGAACAGCTGGATTTATGTCGGGCACGCGAGCCAGTTGGGAAAGCCCGGCGATTTCATCACCGCCAATATCGGCCGTCAGCCGGTGCTGGCGAGCCGCCACACCGACGGCTCCATCCACGTCTTCTACAACCGCTGTCCGCACAAGGGCGTGAAGATCGCCTCCGAGCCCTGCGGCAACACCGGAAAGTTCTTCCGCTGCCCCTATCACGCCTGGTCGTTCAAGACCGACGGCTCGCTGCTCGCGATCCCGCTGAAGAAAGGCTACGAGGGCACCGGCTTTGGCGACACGCAGGCGAATGAGGGACTGTCGAAGGTCAGGAACGTCGTGATCTATCGCGATTTCATCTTCGCCCGCCTGAGCGACGACGGCGTGTCCTTCGAGGATTATTTCGGCGAGAGCCTCTCGACCATCGACAACATGGTCGACCGCTCGCCGGAGGGGAAGCTCGCAGTCCAGGCGACGCCGATCCGTTACATGCACACCTGCAATTGGAAGATGCTGGTCGAGAACCAGACCGACACCTGCCATCCGATGGTGGCGCATGAGAGCTCGGCCGGCACCGCGGTCAAGGTCTGGAAGCGCGAGCAGGGCGATTCCACGGAGACACCGATGGCGGTGCAGCTCTATGGTCCCTTCATGAGCCCGTACGAGTTCTACGAGCAGAGCGGCATCAGGATCTGGCCGAACGGCCACGGCCATACCGGCGTCGCCAACTCCATCCATTCCAACTATTCGGACATTGAAGGCTATCTCGGCCAGATGGTCGCGGCCTATGGCGAGCAGCGGGCGCACGAGATCCTCGGCGAGGTCAGGCACAACACGGTGTATTTCCCGAACATCATGGTCAAGGGCGCGGTGCAGATCCTGCGCAATTTCATCCCGATCGCGGTCGACAAGACGCTGGTCGAGAGCTGGGTCTATCGCCTGGTCGGCGCGCCGGACAAGCTCTACGAGCGGGCGCTGATGTACAACCGCTTCATCAATGCGCCGACCTCGATCGTCGGGCACGACGATCTCGAAATGTACGAGCGGGCGCAGGAAGGACTGAAGTCCAACGGCAATCAATGGGTCAATCTGCGGCGCCTCTACGAGAGCCATGAAGAGCAGGACGTCACGGCCGTAATCAACGGCACGTCCGAGCGACAGATGCGAAACCAGTTCCACGCCTGGTCGAAATTCATGACCATGGACATGGACAAGCGTGTCGAGGCCGCGGAATGATCGACGAGAAGGCCATCACGGACTTGATCTATCTGGAAGCCGAGCTGCTCGACACGATGCAATGGCAGGCCTGGCTCGATCTGTTTCACCCCGAAGGGCGCTACTGGATGCCGCTCGAATGGCAGCAGCAGGATCCGGTGCTCCAGCCCTCGTTGATGTACGAGGATCTGCTGCTCCTGAAGGTGCGGGTCGAGCGGCTCGCCGGCGAGCGGACCTTCAGCCAGAAGCCGAAGAGCCGTTGCCATCATCTTCTCCAGGCTCCGCGGATCGTGGCGTGCGACCCGGCTGCGGGCATCTACAAGGCACGGACGTCCTATATCTACACCGAGACCCGCGGTGATCTGCTGGAGCGGTATTCGGGCTGGGCGTCGCACGAATTCGTAGAGGTCGGCGATGCCCTGAAGATCAAGCTCAAGCGGGTCGATCTCGTCAATTTCGACGCGCCGTTCGGCAACATCCAGCTTTTCATGTGAGTACGCCTTGACCGCTGCGACCACAGTCTACGCCCGCTTTCGCGAGACCGCCCTTCGCCGGRAGGAGGCGGGCTTCCTCAACGTGCTGCCGGAGACCGCCGATATCTATGGCATCGCGGCAGGCGAGATTTCCTACCACGCCATGCTCGACCGGGTCGAGCGCTGGCGCTCGGCTTTTGCAAGCCGGGGCTATGGCGAAGGCCACAGGGTCGGGCTGCTGCTCCAGAACAGGCCGGTGTTCGTCGAGCTGTGGTTCGCGCTCAACGCGCTCGGCGTGTCCGTCGTGCCGATCAATCCCGATTTGCGGCTCAGCGAGCTCGAATACATCATTGCGCATTCCGAGATGAATGCGGCGTTCGTCCTCGCCGAGCGGCGCGACGAGGTCGAGACCGCGGCGCGCCAGGCCGGCCGGCCGATCCCGGTCGTGACTGATCAGGGCGACGTTCCCGTACCCTTCGGAGGTGCGCGGCCTTCGACCGCCGGAACCGAGGCGAGCGAATGCGCGCTGCTCTATACGTCTGGAACCACGGGACAGCCCAAGGGCTGCGTGCTCACCAACACATATTTCCTGCATTCCGGAAACTGGTATCGCGATGTCGGCGGGCTGATCGATCTCAGGCCCGACTGTGAGCGCATGATCACGCCGCTGCCGCTGTTTCACATGAACGCGATGGCGGTGTCGCTGATGGCGATGCTGTCGGTCGGTGGCAGCCTCACCATGCTCGATCGCTTCCATCCGCGTACCTGGTGGGCGTCCGTGCGCGACAGCCGCGCGACCTGTCTGCATTATCTCGGCGTGATGCCCTCGATGCTGATGAGCGCGCCGCAATCGGAGCAGGACCGCGCCCACACCGTGCGCTTCGGCTTCGGCGCCGGCGTCGACAAGCTCCTGCATGCGCCGTTCGAGGAGCGCTTCGGCTTTCCGCTGCTGGAGGCCTGGGCGATGACCGAGACGGGAAGCGGCGGCGTCATCGCCGCCAGTATCGAGCCGCGCAAGATCGGCACGAGCTGTTTCGGACGTCCGGCCGCCGAGGTCGACGTTCGTATCGTCGACGACAGCGGCAACGACGCGCCGGTCGGGACGCCGGGCGAGCTCMTGGTGCGGCGGGCAGGTGCGGACCCGCGTTACGGGTTCTTCCGCGAGTACCTGAAGAACGAGGCCGCCACCGCCGAGGCGTGGGACGGTGGGTGGCTGCACACTGGCGATATCGTGTCGCGCGATGCGGACGGCGACCTCCATTTCGTCGACCGCAAGAAGAACGTGATCCGCCGTTCCGGCGAGAACATTGCCGCAGTCGAGGTCGAGTCCGTACTCAATCGCCATCCCGCGATCCGGCAGGCCGCGGTGGCCGCGACGCCCGATCAGGTGCGCGGCGACGAGGTTGCGGCGGTCATCATCGCCGAGGAGGCCGGTGCGGACCGCGCGCGGGCCGAGGAGATCGTGCGCTGGAGCCTGGAGCAGATGGCCTATTACAAGGCGCCGGGCTGGATCTGTTTCGTCGACAGCCTGCCGTTGACTGCGACCGAGAAGATCCAGCGCGGCGGCCTGAAGGATTTCGTCGCCAGGCTGATGTCTGACGGTGCGTTCTTCGACCTTCGCGACCTCAAGCGGCGGCAGGTTTGATCATGAGCGAGATCCGTACGACACTCATCACCGGCGGCAATTCGGGGATCGGCGAGGCGCTGGCGAAAAAGCTCGTCGAGAGCGGGCAGCGCGTGGTCTCGGTCGGGCTGGAGAAGCCGGACTGGACGCATGATCTGCTCGCGGCCTATCGCGCTGATCTCTCCAATATCGAGGAGACGCGCGCGATCGCGCAGAAGATCTGCCGTGATCACGCCGTTGATCGCCTCGTGCACAATGCCGGCGTGATCCTGCCGAACCTGTTGCCCGATGCGAAGCCGGAAGATATTTTGATGCTGGCGCAGCTGCACCTGGGCGCGCCGATGCTGCTGACCCAGGCGGCGCTGGAGGGGATGCGTGCGCGCCGCTTCGGGCGCATCGTGTTCGTCAGCTCGCGCGCCGCGATGGGCGCGGCGACGCGGTCGGCCTATTCGGCGACCAAGGCCGGCGTGCACGGTATGGCGCGCACCTGGGCGCTGGAGCTCGCCGCGAGCGGCATCACCGTGAACGTCGTGGCGCCAGGGCCGATCCTGACCGACAATTTCTGGGGCATCTTTCCCAAGGGCTCCGAGCAGCAGGAGCGGATGGCGCGCAACGTGCCGGTCGGGCGGCTCGGCTCGCGCGAGGATGTCGCGCACGCCATCAGTTTCTTCCTCGACGAACGTTCCGATTTCGTCACCGGCCAGGTGCTCTATGTCTGCGGCGGCACCAGCCTGGTCGGCCTTGGCCCGTAGAGCATGATCCGGACCCGGAGGGCCGCGTTAGCGCAAAGTGTGAAGCGGTTTTCCGAAAAGATCATGCTCCAATAAACAAGATCAGATCTGGTTCTGGCGGATGTTCTCGACCATCTTGGCCAGCACGCGCGCGCAGACCTCGATGTCGTCGGGCTCGATGCCTTCGATCAGCTTGTCGTAGTTGCTCGCCATGATCGGCCAGATCTTGCGCAGCAGCGCCTCGCCGTCCGCCGTCAGACCCACGACGCGGCGGCGCTGGTCTTCCTCCGCGATCTCGCGCTTGACGAGGCCCGATGACACCATGGACTCGACCATGCGGCTCGCCGTCGACTGCTCGGTCACCGCGAGAACGGCGACCTCGTTGACCGTGAGGGTCTTGTAGATGAACAGGACCGACAGAGTCCGGAACACGACATTGTTGATGCCGTGGTCGCTCAGGTCGCGGTTCTGATCGAGATTCCAGCGATTGGCGAGCCGGTTGAACAGATACGGGATGTAGGTTTGCAGCTGGTCCCGCGTCCTCGGCGGACCCGACTTCCATCTGCTCTTGGATTCTCTGGCCATTATCTCTTGCGACTTTGCTTCTTGCTCTCGGTATGAAGTTTTGAAGAAAGGGATTTCAGCACGGACAGCGCACCGTCCAGCTCCCGGGCCGAAACATTCTCGAGCCGTTTGCCGAGATGCTTCTTGTGGACGTCGGCTGCCTTCCTGAACAGCGCCTCGCCCTTCGGCGTCAGGCGCACGATGAAGGAGCGCCGGTCCTCGCTCGACATTTCCCTGCTGATGAGGTCGTCGGCGAGAAGACGCTGCACCAGGCCCGAGACGTTGCCGCCGGTGACTTTCAGATTTTGCGACAGCTGCCCGAGCGCGAGGCCATCCCGGTAGCGATCGAGCTGGGCCAGCACGTCGAATTTTGCGAGCGACAGGCCGAACTCGGAGTTCAGCATCGAATTCAGCGACGCGAACAGCTCGCCATGCAGCGACAGCAATTGGAGCCAGAGCCGGGTTTCGATCTGCCCAGGGACGGGAACAATGTTCTCTTTGAGTGCTGCCGGCATTGCATGACCATCGAGTACAAGATGTCTCGTCGATTGGAGGGATTATCGCGGGTCTTTCGCTCCGATTAACAATTTGAGTATCGTAGTCAAGTCGCCTGATCCTGACGTCTTGGGGGTCGAACGGCAATCCACTCCGGCGTTCCCCTCCGATGGAATCATGCAAAAGTCTTGATGGTCTGGATCACGCCGTCGAGCTCCTTGCCTGCGCTGTCCTTCAGCGCGGCCTCGCGCAGGCGGCGCGCCCAATCGGCGGCATCCTCGCGTCGCTCGACCAGCTTGATCGCCGCCAGCGTCCTGTCGAATTTCGACAGCCCCCGGCTGTGGGTATCGGAATAGCCTTTCACGAGGCGTCGGCATTGCAGGATCTCGACACCGAGCTGGTAGTTGGTGGCGACCGCATCGGTTGCCGCCTTGAGCCATCCGTTCCGATGCGCGGTCTCGACGGCGTGACGCAGCGAGCGGCGTCGCAGGCCGCGTAGTCCGGCCACGACGTAGAGGGTCAGGAACCAGGGCAGCGAGTAGGTTCGCACCCTGCGCCCCCGGTTGACGCGGCGATCGAGCCAGCCGAGCAGGCGCGGCCGCGCCCCGAGCCAGCGGCTGAAGCCCGCGGGCAGCACGCCCATGACCTCCTCCATGCGCGGATGCATGAACTCGGTGGTCTGGAGCACCTGTCCCTCGGACATCTCGAGCTCGCTCTCGATGCGCGCGCGGCGACCAGCGCGCGTCTTCAGGTCGGCCACGCGGATGACGTCGTCATAGCTCATGGCGTTGGCGAGGTACTTAGCCGCGGTCTCCGTGAAGGTATAGGCGTGCGCACCACCGCCGGCGCTTCGGTCGGCCGCGTGCAACGTCTTGAGAATGTCGAGATACTCGGCGCCATAGGCGACGTCCTGGAAGTCGACGACCTTCCTCAAGCCGGCGCGGGCCATAGTGAGCGCAGGCTCGGGCAGCTCCTGCTTCAGTTTTGCGATGAGCCCGGCAAGATCTGGATCGGGCGTTGCGGGAGAGGGGACGTGATCGGCCTGCTTTGATGGCGCTGGCGCTGCGACCTCGGGTGCGCCGGTCTTGACCCGGTCAAACGCGGCTTCAAACGTCTCCACGCTAGCCTTGGCGCCTTTCCCACCTGCGCGGATCACGTCGAGATAGCTGTCGCGGCTGAACGGCAGCACACCGGCCGCCGCGAGCGCGCCGAACATCGCCGCCGAGATGACGCTGCCATGCGCGATCGCCAGCGCATTCAGATCGAAGATGATCTCGGACTTGGCGGCAACCCCGATGGCGCCGGTGACGGCGCCGCCGTCCGCGATGCCGTTGCCCGGTGCGATCTTCTCGCCGATCGCAAACGACCGGTGGTTGGATGCGATCAGCGTGGTGCGATCCGGCGTCACGAGGCCGCGCAGGATCGACCGGCCGGCCTCCATGAACTCCGCCGCCATCACCACGTCGACGTCGCCGGGCGTCGGCATCAACGACAGGATCGGCTTGCGGCCGTCGAGCGGCGGCATCGCCTCGATATAGTAGATCGTGGCGCCGGTGCGCTGGGCGACGCCGGGCACCGAGGTCGATTGCGCGACCCAGCCATGGTTCTCGGCAAGCTGAACGATCCAGTCGGTCAACACGCCGCCGCCCTGGCCGCCCATCGCGACGATCGCGATGGAGATCGGCCGCTCGGTCGCCTCACCGGCGGCGGGGAGGGCCAGCCGGACCGTCTCGTCTCTCATGCCAACGCCTCGAGCGCCGGACGCCGGCGATCACGCCGCCGTTGCAACCAGCCGATCACGGCCATCGCAACCCTGGATTTGAACCTGTCCCAACCGGTCGGATTGTGAATGACGTCCGCGCGATAGAACGAGGGGCAGAGCACGGCGGCCTCGGAGACCTCGCCGCAATTGCCGCAGCCGACGCAGGAATTGTCGATCGCGGCAACGGGATCGTCGCGCAAGGGGTCGTCCAGCTGCTTCACCGAAAGCGACGGGCAGCCCGAGAGGCGGATGCAAGCATGGTCGCCGGTGCAGACGTCCTCGTCGACACCGAAGCGCTCCTTGACGGTGCGCAACCCGTCCTTGATGGCCTTGTTGATCTGCGGCTTCACGCGGCGCTGCTTGTTCAGCATGCATTCGGAGGACGCGACGATGACCTTGGGGCCTTCCTCCTTGGTCGTCAGCGCCTCCTTCAGCGTGTCGCGCATCTTGCCGACGTCATAGGTGCGGTCGAGCTGGCGCACCCACTGACCGCCGATGCCCTTCACGGCCTTGACGATCGAATTGTTGGTGTCGCGCCGCTTGTTGGTCGCGCGCGAGGACAGGATGTCCTGACCGCCGGTCGCCGAGGTGTAGAAATTGTCGACGATGACGAACACGCCGTCGTGCTTGTTGAACACGGCATTGCCGATGCCGCTGGTCAGTCCGTTGTGCCAGAAGCCGCCGTCGCCCATCACCGCGATCGAGCGTTTGTCGGCCTTGACGTTGAAGGCCGAGGTCGAGGCCGGGCCAAGGCCAAAGCCCATGGTGGTCGCGCCGATATTGAAGGGCGGCAGGATCGAGAACAGATGGCAGCCGATGTCGGCCGAGACATGATGCTGGCCGAGCTCTTCCTCGACGAGCTTCATGGCGGCGAAGATCGGCCGTTCCGGGCAGCCGGTGCAGAGCCCGGGCGGGCGCGCCGGCACAACCTGCTTCAGCTTCTCGACCGCGGGGTGATTGAGCACGGGAACGGCGTCCGGCGCCGGCGGCCGGTTGCCGAGCAGCCGCGGCTCGGTCTTCTCCAGGAAGTCCCTGACGCCCCCGAGCAGGACCTGCGCGGTGTAGTCGCCGCCCATCGGCAGCACGTCCTTGCCATGGATGCGCGCCTGGATGTCCCTGCGCCGCAGCACGGTGTTGATCGCCTGCTCCAGATATTCCGGCTGGCCTTCCTCGACGATCAGGACGGCGTCCTTGTCGACGCAGAACTCCGCGACCTCGGTGTCGATCACGGGGTAGGTGACGTTCATGACGTAGAGCGGAACCTGTGTGTTGCCGTAGGCATCCGACAGCCCGAGATATTGCAGCGCGCGGATCACGTTGTTGTACATGCCGCCCTGCATGATGATGCCGACCTTGCCCTGCTTCGGCCCCATCCATTCATTCAGCTTGTGGTCCCGGATGAAGCCGATCGCCGCGGGCATCCGCGTCTTGATCTTCTCCTGCTCATGCTCATAGGCCGCCGGCGGCAGCACGATGCGGTTGACGTCGCGCCTGGGGTTGTTGAGGGCGTCCTTGATGGTGTGCGCCGGCTTGACGTTGTCCTTGCAGGCGAAGCTGCCGTGCATGTGACAGGCGCGGACACGAACCTCGAGCATCACGGGCGTGTTGGAGAATTCGGAGAGCTCAAAACCCTTCTCGATCAGATTGACGATGCACTCATGATCGGGACGGGGATCGAGCAGCCAGATCTGCGATTTCATCGCGAAGGCGTGGGTCCGCTCCTGCATGATGGAGGAGCCTTCGCCATAGTCCTCGCCGACGATGATCATGGTGCCGCCGGTGACGCCGCCCGAGGCGAGATTGGCGAGCGCGTCGGAGGCGACGTTGGTGCCGACCGTCGACTTCCACGCCACCGCGCCGCGCAGGGGATACATCACCGAGGCCGACAGCATCGCCGCCGCCGCCGCTTCGTTGGCGGAGCTCTGGAACACGACGCCGAGATCGTCGAGCACGTCCTTGGCGTCGGCGAGCACGTCCATCAGGTGCGAGATCGGCGAGCCCTGGTAGCCGCCGACATAGGCGACGCCGGATTGCAGCAGTGCCTTGGTGATGGCGAGGATGCCTTCGCCGCGGAACGTATCGCCATCGCCGAGCCGGAGATCCTCGACTTCGCGAGCAAAAGACCGTTCAGCCATTGCACCCTCCAGAAATATGCGATAGCATACGTTTACATGTGAAGTAAGTCAACGCCGCGCCATGCTATCACGCTTGCGGACCTCTGCTCCGGCAAGGCGATCATGAGCCAGCGGCAGGGTAGGGCCAATGCTGAAGCTGCCTCGCTTTAGAGCCGCCGCCGTCCAGGCTTCACCTGTCTATCTCAACCCGGGCGCGACAGCGGACAAGGCGGCTTCACTGGTCCGTGAAGCCGCAGCCAATGGCGCGAAGCTCGTCGCGTTCCCCGAAGTGTTCGTTCCCGGCTATCCCTACTGGAACTGGATCACCGACCCCGTCACGGGCAGCGCATGGTTCGAGAAGCTCGCCAAGGCATCGGTGCTGGTGCCGGGTCCGGAGGTCGATGTCGTCAGGAAAGCCGCGCGCGACACCGGATGCTACGTCGTGCTCGGCGTGAACGAGCGCAGCCCGGTGTCGCTGGGCGCGATCTACAATACCCTGGTTTTCATCGGGCCGGACGGCGCGGTGCTTGGCAAGCACCGCAAGCTGGTGCCGACCTGGGCGGAGAAGCTGACCTGGACCGGCGGTGACGGATCGAGCCTGCGCGTCTATGATACCGAGATCGGGCGTCTCGGCGGGCTCGCCTGCGGCGAGAACACCAACACGCTCGCGCGCTTTGCGCTGTTGGGTCAGGGTGAGCTCGTGCATGTCGCCAGCTACATCTCGCTTCCGGTCGCGCCGCCCGACTACGACATGGCGGAGGCGATCAAGTTGCGCGCGATCGCCCATTCCTTTGAGGGCAAGATTTTTACGATCGTCTCCTGCTCGACCGTGTCGGAGGAGATCATCACGGCGATGGAAACGGTCGTCCCCGACGCGCGTGCGCGCCTGCAGCGGAAGTCGAGCGCGTTCTCCGGCATCATCGGACCTGACGGCCGCGTGGTCGGCGATCCCCTGATCGACGATGAAGGCATCGTCTACGCCGACATCGATCTCGACCGCTGCATCCAGCCGAAGCAGATGCATGACATCGTCGGGCACTACAACCGGTTCGATATTTTCGATTTGCGAGTCAACCGACGTCCTCTGGCGCCGCTGGGCCTCGCAGACGGTGAGGGCGATGACGCGGGGCAGGGCTTCACGCCGATCCCGCTGAGATCGGAATAGTGGTTGGGCGCGTCGATAAAGCGGCGCCACGAGACAGGACTTGGAGGATAGGATGCGCGAGAACGTCGTCGGCCGGGCCAATGTCGAAGATACCCCCGAGCTCAAGGCCTATTACAAGGACCTCGAAAAGTACGAAGCCGGCGCGCTGTGGACGGTCGCCAACAAGATCGAGCCGTGGGCGCCGCAATCGGCGTCCGTTCCCGTGCTCTGGCGCTACAACGATCTGCGCGAGCACGTGCTGCGCTCGGTCGAGCTGGTCTCGCCGGAGAAGGCGGGGCGACGGGTGATCTATCTCAACAATCCCGGCCGCCGCGATGTGTCGGCCGCGGTCGGCTGGCTCTATTCGGGATTGCAGGTGATGCATCCCGGCGAAGTCGCAACAGCGCACGCGCACTCGGCTTCAGCCCTGCGCTTCATCATGGAGGGTTCGGGCGCCTACACCATCGTCGACGGGCACAAGATGACGCTGGGGGCGCGGGATTTCGTGCTCACGCCGAACGGCACCTGGCACGAGCATGGCGTCGAAGGCAACGGCTCGGTCTGCATCTGGCAGGATGGCCTGGACATCCCGCTCGTCAACGCGCTGGAGGCGAATTTTTTCGCGGTCCATCCCAAGGTGCAGCAGGAAGATTCCGGCTATCCCGTGGACGACATGACCAAGACCTGGGGCAATCCCGGGCTTCGGCCAGCGGATTCGAAATGGTCGAAGGGCTATTCCCCGATGTTCAAATACGAGTGGGAGCCGACCTACGAGTCCTTGCGCAAATATGCCGCCGCGACCGACGGTTCGCCCTATGACGGCATTCTCATGAACTACGTCAATCCGATCTCCGGCGGACACGTGATGCAGACGATCGGCGCGAGCATGCAGCTTCTGCGGCCGGGCGAGAAGACGAAGTCGCACCGGCATACCGGCAGCTTCATCTACCAGGTCGCCAAGGGGCGCGGCTATTCGATCATCGCCGGCCAGCGCTTCGAGTGGCAGGAGCGCGACATCTTCTGCGTTCCCTCCTGGGCCTGGCATGAGCACGGCAATGCCTCGGGCAGCGAGGACGCCTGCCTGTTCTGCTTCAACGATCTGCCCGTCATCGAGAGTCTCGGCTTCTACCGGGAAGAGGCCTATGGCGACAACGCCGGCCATCAGCCAGTCGCGGCCTGACGTCCCCGCACAGAATTCAACCGAAAGAGCCGGATAAAGCTTCATGCGCCTTGTTACCTACACCTTGGGCTCCAGTGGTGCCCGCCTCGGGGTCCTCGTTGACGGATTGGTCGTGGACGTCGAGCACCTCGGTGCGTCGCATGGCTTTGCATGGCCGAGCGACATGTTGTCGTTCATCGACAACAGCGTGACGCTGCTGCCGGCACTGAAGGAGCGTCTGGACGATGCCGATGGACGCTTGCCGGCCGGCTCCGCCGTTCCGCTCGAGGACGTGAAGCTGCAGGCGCCCATCCCGCGGCCCCGCAAGAACATTTTCGGCATCGGGCTGAACTACCGTGCGCATGTGGCGGAGTCCGCCAAGAGCCTGGATACCGACAAAGACCTGCCGAAGCAGCCGGTCGTCTTCTCCAAGCCGCCGACGTCGGTGATCGGCCCCGGCGGCGCTATCCAGCACAATGCGAAGATGACGCAGCAGCTCGACTGGGAAGTCGAGCTCGCCGTCATCATCGGCAAGACCGCAACCCGCATCGCGACCGACAAGGCGATGGACCACGTCTTCGGCTATTCGGTCATGATCGACATCTCYGCGCGCGACAATCGCCGCGCCGGCCAGTGGATCTTCTCCAAGGGCATGGACACCTATGCGCCGTTCGGCCCCTGCATCGTGACCGCGGACGAGATCCCCGACCCGCATGACCTCCGGCTGTGGCTGACGAAGAACGGGGTCATGAAGCAGGACTCTAATACCAAATACATGATCTTCGACATCCCGGTTTTAATTTCCGACATTTCGTCGGGCATGACACTCGAGCCGGGCGACATCATCGCGACCGGAACGCCGGAAGGCGTCGGCGCCGGCAGGACTCCCCAGGAATGGCTGTGGCCGGGTGACGTGGTGGAAGCGGGGGTCGACGGGGTCGGTGTCATCAGGCATCCGGTCGTCGCGATCTGATGACGACGTTCTCGTTCGATCGCGAGCTCAGATTCGGAGACTGCGATCCTTCTGGGATCGCGTACTTCCCGTCTTACCTGAACATCCTCAACGGGGTCGTCGAAGACTTCTGGGCGAGAATTGGATTTCCATGGCCGGAGCTGATCACGGTCCGGAAGATCGGGACACCCACGGTGCATCTGTCCTGCGACTTTTCCCGGCCGTCGATGTTCGGYGATCGCCTGACGTTCAACTTGCATATCAGCCGGGTCGGCGGATCGTCGCTCCATCTGGAGCATGTCGTCTCCGGCGCGAACGGCATGCGCTGGCGCGCGCGCCAGATCCTGGCCGCGACGTCGCTGGTGGATCACCATGCGATCCCGTGGCCGGATGACATTCGCGCCGCGCTGATGGCGCATGTGAGCGTGGGCGAGGGCACCGAGGCAACGCCCGCATGATCTCGCTCTTCATGACATTCTCCGATCCGGCAGGCGAACGACGAATTCATCCCGACGAGGTTGACGCCGTGGCGGAGCTGGTCGGATCGATCCCTGACATGACCGAGGGCTTGCTGTTCACGCCGCTCGAACAGTCGGTCGATCATCCCTACAAGGCCGATGGCTCCGGCCCGGTGTTTGCGCTTCAACTCCGGTTTCCGGACCTGCTCGCCTGCGAGGCGGCGATGGATCGCGGCGGTATCCTTGCCGGTCTCGCGACGGGGGCCGGACTAGCGAGCCTCACCGGCTTGGACGTCACGCACCAGGTCATGCTGACACGCGCGTTTCCCGTCGATGCCGCCGAACATCCGCCAGGCACGACCACTCCGTGCAGCTACCTCGTGCACTATCCCGGCCCGGCGGAGGACATGAACGCCTGGAACCTGCACTATCTCGAGCATCATCCATCGATCATGCGAACCTTCCCTGATGTTCGCCAGATCGAGATCTACACCCGGATCGATTGGGTCGACCGGCTGCCGTCGCAGCGCGTCGAGCACATGCAGCGCAACAAGCTGGTGTTCGACAGCCCGCAAGCCCTCGCGCACGCGCTCGGCTCCGACGTGATCAAGCGCATGCGCGCGGACTTCGTCCAGTTCCCGCCATTCGCGGGCGGCAACAAGCATTTTCCGATGCTGGCGCGGGTGGTCAGGTCTAGGCCTTAGAGAACCGCCTGAGGACGACCTGATCGCACTGCGGCTATGGGCCAAAAGCCGCCATCCCCGCCAAATGCGGTTTGTCCTTATCGGGCCCCCGGGCGGCGTCCGGGACCGTATCGCGTCGTATCAGCGCCGACATCCTGATGCTAGATTTCACAACGGTGGGGAGCACCTGCTTCCTGCTTCAGACCGAACAGGAGGACGATATGCCTGATAGCGTCTACAAGGTCATTGAACTGATCGGTACCAGCAGCGACTCATGGGAGAAGGCGGCCGCCAATGCGGTCGGGCAAGCTGCAAAAACTCTCCGGGATCTTCGCATTGCAGAGGTCGTCAAGCTCGATATGCAACTGGATGAGAAGGGAAACGTCGAGTCCTATCGCGCCAAGCTCAACGTCTCGTTCAAGTTCGAGGGGTCCTGAGCCTCGGCACCTCGCCCCCGCTTGCGGGGCGAGGTTGGCTCGCTGGAGAAAGGCGCGCGGCCGTCCGGGAAGCAGCGCTCTGGTCCAACCGGGACCCGGTATGCTTTGATGCGTGGGGCGGGAACTGTAACGCGCGGTGACCTCATGTACATCGTCATTCGCAAGTACACCAAGGTTCGTTCGGTTGCGGACGCTGCTCGTCGCGCCAAGAGTGGCGTCGGTCAGATCCTGAGGCAATCGCCCGGATTCAGATCTTACTACGTGCTGGATGGGGGCGACGGCGTCGGTGTCGCCGTGATGATATTCGAGGACCGCGAAAGCGCGAATGCAGCGAACGCCAGGATAATGGAGTTTATTCAAGCAAGTCTGCATGACCTCGATCTTGGGGATCCCGAAATCACTGCCGGCGAAGTGTTGGTAAATATGGAACCTGATGCGTCCTCGGCATGAAGTACTCGTAAACGCCGCCAGTTGTGTGGGGTGCCGGCCCCTGCCACTGCTGTGGATCTGATCGCCGTCGCGCAGGGGCGATCGCGCCCTGGACATCCGGATGTCGTCGGTCAGGAATATTCGACTGCTCATGCTTTTCGAGGAGTAACAACATGAGGCAACACGATTTCGAAGCATTTTTCATCACAGCCACCGTCTGGACGCCGCTCGTAGCTATGGGCACCGCGATGCCGCCCCGAGATCCTGATGAAGACGAGGAGGACGAAGAGGGCGACGAAGAGGAGGATGAAGCCGACGAACCGGCGGTCGTACGCGAGCCGGATGAAGACTAGCACTACTTTGGCAGATTTTTGATTTTGTCGCGTTTTATAGGATTCCCGAATCAATTTTTCAATGATTCATGGGTGGTCGGCTCTTGGAGGGCTGACCATGCCGGGATGGGAAGACGAACTTGAACGCTGGCTGATGCCGTTCTT